>QMIW01000038.1 GCA_024434165.1 Chloroflexota bacterium
AGTAGTCGGTCGAAATAAATTTTACAAAAATACGCTCCCGGCGGCGTCCCCGCCGCCGAGGACGGCGGCATGAGCAGGAATTTGTTTTCTAAAAACTTACGACCGACCACTTAGTAGAGATAAACAGGTTTTAGATCTCCCAATTTATTACGCCATTACAGGATTCCTTCTCATCATCCAATACGTCATCGCCGCGGCAAAGACGATGGGCACCGCGTCTGCGATGCCAAAGATCAAGTCAGGCACGATGCGCGCCCATTCGATGCAATTTGCCGCTTATCCAATTTATCTTGGATATCAAATTCCCTCGTCGCGCCGCAGCAAATCCTCCGTCGTCTCGCGGCGCTGAATCAGACGCGCGCTTCCCTCCTCCAGCCACACTACTGCTGGTTTTCGCGCGCCGTTGTAATTGGACGACATGCTCAAGTGATACGCCCCGCTCATGGGGATGGCGATCAAATCCCCTTCTTTGATTTTCGGCATGGGCAGGTCTTCGATGAGGACATCGCCCGACTCGCAATACGGTCCCGCGATGGAGACGACCTCGCTTCGCTCTTCGTGGACGCCTGTTACCGGCAAACAGGAGTATTTCGCCCCGTACAGCGCATAGCGTGGATTATCTGCCATGCCGCCGTCTATCAACACCCAGGTCTTGCCGCCGCGTCTTTTGACCGCGCCCACGCGATAGACCGCCACTCCCGCCCGCGCCACGAGACTGCGCCCCGGCTCCAAATGCAGGTGGGGGAGTGTCAGCCCGCGTGATTTGCATCCTTCAACCACTGCCTCGGCAATTCCCCGCACGTAACTTTCAATGGAAGGATGGGGCAACTCGTCTTCGTGATATGCCGCACCCCAGCCTCCGCCCGGGCAGAAATGCCATTCGTTTTTGAAACCGATTTCCTTTGCAAGGTCGAGCGCCAACTCGATTGCGGGAATGAGCGGCTCCGGGTCACGGAAGTTCGAGCCTTGATGGAAGTGAATCCCATTCATAGGCAAACCGTGTTCTTTGCAAAACGCCGCCGCTTCGAGAATCTCTTCGCGCGTCATGCCGAACTTGCTGTCGTGTTGTCCTGTCTGCGTGTGGGCGTGATGCGTGGACACGGCAACGCCGGGCAGGAGGCGGAGCCAGAGGGAAGGCAATTGGTAATTGGTAATTAGTAATTGGGGGTTGGAGATTGGAGACTGGGGAATTGGAGAATTGTCTGAACGAAGGGTCTCCATGCTGGCAGAGAGATTCTCACCGCGCTGCGGCGCACGTATCGCTTCGCTTAGAATGACATGCAAGCGACGGAGTTCGCCGAGGTTGTCTACGACGATGACCCCCGCGTGTTGGATTGCGGCTTTCAGGTCGTCATCCGATTTATTCACTCCATGAACGAGGATTTTTTCCCGTGAGACGCCGCCAGCAACGGCAATGGCGATCTCGCCTTCGCCGGTGCAATCCACTGTCAGGCGATGGAGTTGAGTCCACTGTGCGAGGGCAAGGCAAAGGAATGCCTTCCCGGCATAGGTCACAGAACCAGCCCCGGGGTAGAAAGAAGCGAGCGCAGATTTATATCCGGCAGCGGCGGAATCCAAAGTCGCGCGGTCGTACACGTACAGCGGAGTCTGGTATCGGTCTGCCAGCGCGGGGAGGTTGTATCCTGCGATGTTGAGTTGGTCGTTTTCGATTTTGGCGGTGATGGGAAAGAGGTCGAGGCGGCGCATGTGTTAATTCATATCTCTGGCAAGCTGAATGCGGTTTTTCCCCAATTGTTTTGCGCGCAGGGCGGCATTATCTGCCGCGATCAATAACTCTGCCTGGGTCTGGGCATCCTGTGGGAAGGCGGCGACGCCCATGCTGAGGGTGTACCCCGGAACGCCCGACCCTTCCAGCACGATTTCGGAAGCGCCGGCTTGCGCTGCCTGAAGCAGGCGCTTTGCGAACATCAGCGCGTCGTTGACTGTGGCGTTCGAGAGGATGATCGCAAACTCGTCGCCGCCATAGCGCGCAGCGAGGTCGTACTTGCGCAGGCAATTCTTTATGATGTCGCCCATGGCTTTGAGACGCATATCCCCGGCGGGATGCCCAAACCTGTCGTTGTATTCCTTGAAGGAATCAATGTCGAAAATGACCAGCGAAACGCTGGATCCCATCCGCTGGGCGCGTTCGATTTCCATGCTAAGCGCCTGTTCAAAGACATGGCGATTGGAAAGCCCCGTGACGGCGTCGGTGGTCGCCAGTTTTTTGATCTGCGCGTGGAGGCGCGCATTATCCACCGCCACGGCAATGGGACCGGCGATTGCGGTCAGCAGGTCAACGTCCATCCTGGTCAGCTTTCGAATGTTGTTCGCCTCGACGTTGAGGATTCCCAGCACCGTGTCTTCCTTGAGAAGGGGCACGCAGATTTCGCTGATGATATCGTAATCGGCTTTCAGGAATACATCCTCCCCGGCGGTATCTTCGATGAACTGGGCGGTTTTGGTGCGGATGGCGCGTCCGCTCACACCCTGGCTGATGTGGATTCTGTCAATCTTCAGTTCCGCGGGGTAGCCCACCTCCGAGGTGAGGATTAGATAGTCGTCCTCCAGCAAATAGATGCTGACATGAGTGTAACCGAACGCCTCCCTCAATCCGTGCACCACTTTCTCGGCGATGATTTCCGTATCGAGGGAACTGGATATGGTTTTCGAGATGTTTTGCAGGGTGGCGAGAATGCGGAGATTTTCCTGTGTTTCGGTGTGGAGGGCGGCTCTCTGCAGGGAGGCGGATACCTGGCTGGCGAGCGTTTCGAGCGTTTTGATGTCCACCTGATCGAACGCGTTGGGTTCGAGGCTTTCCACGTACAACACGCCGTAGAGTTTTTCCTGGTTGAAGATCGGCGTGCAAATGGCAGACCCCGAATTCTTTTGCGTGGAAAAGTAATACGGGTCGGTTGATACGTTTCCCGACACGTAGGTCGTTTGGGCGGCGGCGGTGTAACCGATGATGCCCTCGCCTATCCTTTGCCTGAAACCGGGCTTGTAGCCGTAATCCTGTGTCCCGCTGATCGCCGCGACTTCGAGCATGCCCTCATCCTTCAAAACGGAGATCGCGGCGATTGCGTATCCAAACTGGTGGACGATGGCGTCAATGGCGCGTTGAAGGATTTCCTCCTCGTCGAAACTATCCGCGATGTTGCGCCCGATCTCCTCCAGCAGCGCCAGTTGCTGGGAGCGGCGTCTTTCCGCTTTGAGCAGGCTTTGCTCGCTGGTCACATCATGCAGGACGATCACCCTGCCCAGCAGTTCCCGGTTGTTCTTGGAAAGCGGGATGACGCGGGCTTCATACCAACAGGTTCGACCTTCCCGCTTGTATCCGATTTTCATGCTGGTCTCCGGGTCGTCCCACACCCCCTTTAGCAGGCTCGCCTGCTGAAACAACCTGAAGATGGAGATGCCTTCGGGAACGCTTTGAAGCGTGAGAAGTTCCCTGGCGGCAAGATTCATATCCGTGACCTCGTTCCGGTCGTTTACGATGATCATGACATCCCGAAACTGGTCCACAACGATTCGCGCCGCCAGAGGCAGGAGACTTTTCATCCCAAAACGATAAAAACCGAAGGAGAGCAACGGCGCGGAAAGCGCGAAGGAGAAGGGCGTAGGGTCAATTGCCGGGCTTGAATTCGAGAGCAGGAAAAGCAGATTGACAACCGTCGTGATCGAGGCGCCGATCAGCATGATGCCGCTCTTGATGCGGAGCGCCTTTTGACTGCGGAAAAATTCAATCAAATAAATAAGAACCCCCGCCCCGATCATGATATAGGCAAGGACGGTATGACCCCAGAACGCCGTTCCGCCCTCAAGGACGAGCGGGCTGGTCAACCCGGCAGGCATGGACATGGACGTCCAGACCAGGCGGTGCTGTTCGTTCGTGATTCCCAGCAAAAAAACAATGAACCCTGGAATGCTCAGCAGGTAAATCCTGTTGTGTTCCTTCCACCATTTGCTGATGCCGGTGTATTGCAGGGCGAGCCCCAGCCACAGGGGCGGGGAGAGGGTCATACCGAGGTAGAGCGCCTGCCTCGCCGCAATCTTCCCGGAAAGGTCGGGATGCAGGATTTCAACCATGTAAAACCCCGACCAGACCGTCATGGAAAGCATCAAAAAGCCGAGACAGCGCGCTCCGGGTTCCTGCCAGTTATTGAACGCCCGCAGGGAAACCCGTGCGGTGAATATCACCAGGACCCCCAGGCAGATCAGGTAAATCGGCAGGCTGATTTCCATTGGAAGAGGCACCAAAAAATGCGCAGCGTCCCGAAGATTGAGCCAGGGTTGTACCGCTCAGCCTTCGGGACGCCCTGCGCAGGGTGAGTCAATCATTGAAGAACAACGTCCACCAAATTTCCCAGTTTTCCATCGGCGTTGGAGTGGGGATGGGCGTACTGACTATTGCCGGCTCGCTGCCCGGCACACCCACCGGGATGACCGGCTGGTCCCCTTCCTTCATATAATGTCCTTCCGTGCGCGCCCACTCTTCGACCGCTTCTGTGGATGCGGCGTACGCCACCTGGGTCTGCAGGGAGACCTGGGTCTGCATGGCTTGTGTTGCCAGTGCGCGCACCTCATCGCGCTGTTCGTTCAAGCGGTTGAGTTCCTCCAGGCGCGAATTGAATTCGATGACGAAAAGGATGAGAATGAAAACTCCGGCAAAGGCCGCCACACGCCTGATATTGATGGGGAACTTGAACATGCCATTATCTTAATCGCATTTTTCTGCATTGGCAAACCCTTTTGTGGTAAAATCCCGCCTCGCGGGATAAATCCTGCAAAATAGGGTTCATCCTGCGAAGCAGGGCGTAGTACCCTTCGCCCTGAAATCCAAATGCCAGAAAGGGCTTGAACGAAATGAAAGTATTGCTTATCAAGGACGTTTACAAACTCGGACGCGCCGGAGACATCAAGAAAGTAGCCGACGGCTACGGGCGCAACTTCCTCATCCCGCAGGGGCTGGCGGTGCTTGCCACCGAGGGCGCCATGAAGCAGGTGCAAAAGATCAAGGCGCAGGCGGAGATTCGCCGCGCCACCTTGAACGAGGAACTCAAGGGCGTAGCCGAACTCATCAAGGAAGTCACGCTCGTCTTCGCCGCGAAGGCTGGCGAGACCGGCAAACTCTACGGTTCCATCACCACGCAGGATATTGCCGCTGCGCTCACCGAAAAGATCCGCTACGAAATCAAGCGCCAGCAGGTGGATACCCAGCCCATCCGTACGCTCGGTGAATTCACCGCCCACGTGCGCCTGACGATGGACCTCGTCCCTGAATTCAAGATCATCGTCCACCGCGAAGGCGAAAGCCCTGAAAGCGTCACGGGGCAAGCCGAACCCGAAAAAGCGGAGAGACCCAGGAAGGGTTCCGAAGCGAAAGCGGAAGAACCCGCCGCAGAAACCCCCGCAGAAGCAGCCTGATCACGAACAGCACATCACCGGCGTCAAGTCGGTGATGTTTGTAATACGCAGTAAAATACATCCATGCACGAAACCATCGGTCAACGCCTCAAACGCGAGCGCGAATCGCGTTACATTACGCTGGAAAAGGCGTCGGCAGACACCCGCATCCGCATCGTCTTCCTCCAGGCATTGGAGGCGGACGATTACTCAGCGATGCCGTCTGCCGCGCAGGGGCGCGGTTTTTTACGCAACTATGCGGAATATCTCGACCTTGATATTGACGAGTTGATCGCCGAGATCCAGCGCAGCGCGCCGCCCGCCGAAGTCAGCGGACCACTGCCGCAAGTCAACCTCGCCGAGACAGAAATCCCGCCGCTGACCGATGGGCAGGATGAAAAAAGCGCCTCTTTCTGGACCCGGCTGCTGTCCCGCCGGCGGAAAGTTGAATCCACGCCTGAGCCGATACGGCCAACGGATAGGGAAGCGGATAAGCGAATAGTGTCAACGGATGGAGAAGCGGATAAGCGGATAGTGTCAGCGGATGGGGAAGCGGATAAACGGATAGTGTCAGCGGATGGGGAGGAATTGGATACTGTAATCCCTGAACCGTCGAAGGCTCGCAAGGGGAGAAAGAAAAAGGTTGTTGAATCGGCAACCGTTCCACCGGTTGCCGCCGAACCTGTTCAGCACGCCGAAGAGACGGAGATAAAGCCCACAGCGGAGAGTCCGCTTGAAGGGGGGGAGCAGGTCGAGGTCCGGGGTGAGGCGCGGCAGGGTTTGGGGAGCAGACTCAAATCGCTTTTTAGAGTCAAAGCCGCCGGGCAGGATTCGCAAGCGGCTGGCGTCGTCGAGCCGCAAGTTGAAGTTGAAGAGAAACCGGAAGAACCAGTCAGGCAGCTCCTGCCTGCGGATGTAATCTTTGCCGGGATCGGGGCGCAGCTGCGCGAACGGCGCGAGTTGATCAGCCTGACGATTGAGGAAGTGGAACGGCACACGCACTTGCGCGCGGCGTTCGTGAAGGCGCTGGAGGAGGGCGCGTTCGATAAACTGCCTTCGCCCGTGCAGACGCGCGGGATGCTGGCGAACTATGCGGGCTTCCTCGACCTCGATGTGGATGCGATTTTATTGCGCTTTGCCGATGCCTTGCAGGCGCGCCGCCGTGAGAAGTATGCCGAGACGCCGCGCGAGAAAATCCAGACGCAGGTCAAACCGTCCATGCCGCTTCTGCGGACGTTCATTGCCGGGGACCTGATCTTCGGCATGATGATGGTTGTGATTTTGGTCACGCTTGCCATTTGGGGGGTGGGGCGCGTGGTCAGTTTACAGGAGGAGCAAGCCCAGCCCACGGCTCCTTCGATTGTGGATGTGCTGGGCGATGAACCGCTGCCTACCGCCTCCGCCGAAGCGACTCTTGCGGCGGACGACCCGGCGGCGACTCAGATTGTGGGGGGCGCAGTTTTGGCTGTGACGGAGGAAGGCACGCCGGAAGCCGCCGCAAACGTGACGGTAAGCCTTTTTGCGCTGGAGCGTGTGTTCGTGCGGGTTTCAGTGGACGGCGAGATCGTCTTCGAGGGGCGCATGGCTCCGCGCGAGACCCAGGTGTTCAACGCGGAGAGTCAAGTGGTAATTCTGACCGGCGACGGTTCTGCCTTGCGAGTCACGTATAATGGGCGCGACCTGGGGCTGATGGGCGGCGCGGGTGAAGTGGTCAACAGCGTGTACACGGTTGCGGGCGTGGTCACGCCCACCGCAACCATCCCGCCGACGCCGACGAATACCCCGCTGGTCACGCCGACTTTTACGTCCACACCCACGCCCACTTCCACGCCGACGCTCACACCCACTGCGACAGTCACGCCGACGCCATAGTTCACCTTGCGCGGCAGGGAGAACGCGAAGAAAAACCCTATGTAAATGTTCGTGCTTTTTGCGGTCTTCGCGGTGAGCCTTTTTGGTTTCGGCTCGTCCAAATTAGGAACTGATGTTACGCCGTTTATTCGTACGCAGCAACTTGCCCCCGCAGGGGATTCGTGTTGTCCGGCAAAGGCGAGATGAATCTCGCGGTACTGTATAAGATGAGTTAGGAACATACTGTGTCTAAAAACACCTTTCACCTGGTTTCCCTGGGCTGTGCCAAGAATACCGTTGACTCGGATTCGATGGCGCAGCTGCTTTTGCGCGACGGTTATCGTGCGGTCGAGGACCCTGCGAAAGCCTCCGTCCTGATCGTGAACACGTGCGGATTCATCGGTCCTGCAAAGGAGGAGTCCTACCGTGTGCTGGGGGAGCTTGCCGAAGCGAAGAAAAAGCATCAGGTTTTGATCGCGGCGGGATGCCTCACCCAGCGCTATGGCGTGGAGGTGGCGCAGAAGGTCCCCGGTATTGACGGCATCCTCGGCACGCGCCGCTGGATGGATATTGTGCAGGTCGTGAACGAACTGCGGGCGAACAAACATCCCCAGCCCGTCTATCACCTGCCCGAAGCGCCCACCGTCGGCGCGGATGAAAACGGCGCGCTGCGCGTCAGCGTGGCGGGGGCGAGCGCCTATCTCAAGATTGCGGATGGCTGCCGCCGTCCATGCGCGTTTTGCGCCATTCCGCTCATCAAAGGCACGGCGGTCTCGCGCCCGGTGGAGGCGATCCTGCATGAAGCGCAGGAACTGCGCGATGCCGGGGTGCGCGAGCTGATTCTCATCGCGCAGGATTCCACGGATTACGGTCACGATCTTGGGATGAAGGATGGCTTGGCGGTTCTGCTCGAACAGTTGACCGACTCTGTGCCGGATATGGATTGGATTCGCATCATGTACGCCTACCCGGGTTACGTCACAGACCGATTGATCGAAGTGATGGCGACCCGCAAGCAGATTTTGCCGTACCTGGATATTCCGCTCCAGCATGCCCACCCGAAAACCCTGTACCGTATGAGGCGTCCCTCCAACATGGAGTGGGTGCACAAGACGCTCGGCAAAATGCGCGGCGCGATGAAGGATTTGGCGATCCGCACGACGTTCATCGTCGGCTATCCCGGCGAGACGGAGGAGGAGTTTCAGGCGTTGTATGATTTTGTGAAGGAAATTCGCTTCGACCGTGTGGGAGCCTTTCAGTTTTCCTTCGAGCCGGGGACGACATCCGCGCCTCTTGGAGACCCGATTCCGGCGGAGGTCAAGCAGGAACGTTATGAGCGGCTGATGGAACTTCAGCAGGGAATCTCTCTGCAGGTGAATCAGTCCTATGTCGGTAAAACGCTGGATGTGCTGATCGAGGGCTACGACAACGGCATATCCATCGGCAGGTCGTACCGCGATGCGCCCGAAATTGACGGTATGGTGCTGGTGGAAGGGAAGGCGGAGGCGGGCGAGATCGTCCCCGTGAAAATCACCGGTGCGCTGGCGTATGACCTGACGGGTGTGCCGGTGCAACAACCCGGTTTGATACGGATATAAAAAACTGCGGAAGTCCCAGGGGCTTCCGCAGTTTGATTTGGGTTTCACTTTTGGGCGGCGCTTTGATCAGGGCAAAACGCTTGACCGGTTTCGACAGGTCCGCTGCTGCCAGGGAGGGCGATTTACGATACCCTTGCCAGGGCTGTCGCGCCGAGGATGAGGGCGGAGAGGAGCAGGTTCACCCGCAGGATGAGCAATTCCTTCTTTTGCAATCGGGCGAGTTCCTCTTCAGCCGCCTTTTCCCTTTTCAGCAGGATGCGCTGAATGGCGGGAAGCACTTCCCAGGTTTGAATTGCGCTGACGACGACCATCAAGACCGCCAGTCCGTGCTTGATGAGAATGGCGAGCGACCACTGTGTGCTGACGGAGAGAAAGCCGTCGTAATGCGGGCTGGTGCTCAACTGGAACAGACCGGTCACGAGCAGTAAGCCCATGCAGAACCATGCCAGCGGTTCGAGCCGCTTTTGCAGGGCGGAGATAAAACTCAATTGGTCCGCTAGATTTAAAGTCCGGCGGGAGGCGGGGAGGACGAGGAAGTTAATCGCCGCGAGACTTCCAATCCATGTGACGGTGGCAAGCATGTGCAACCAAAAGATGACCGCCAGGACCGGTGTGGATGGTGCGCTCATGTCGTGTTACGGGGTTGACGTTTCGGTGGGAGGGTCTGTAGGGGCAGGTTCCGTTGTGGGAACATCGGTGGGGGGCTCGGTGGCTGCCGGTTCGGTCGTGGCGGGAATGACTTCCTCTGCGGTCGGCGGGTAGCACTGCGCCAGCGCCTGCGCCGAGTTGGAGGCGGCAGTGGCGTCCAATTGACCCATGGAAGCCGCTTTTTGATAGACATCGTACGCGCCGCAATACTCCTGCTTGGTGTAGAGTTCGTTGGCGAAATTCACGAGCGCGATGAAGTAACGCTGACCGGCGGTCATTGTGCCGTCGTAGAGCGAGGGCCAGCCCGCGGCGACCTGCGAGAAGTAATTGACCGCCTGCTCCCAATCGAGTTCCCAGAAACTGGCTCCGGTGATGTAGGCGCGCGCGCCTTCGCGCAATCCGTTGGCGGTGTTGTCGAGCGGACCGAAACGTTCGGCGAGCGTCAGGTAATAGATGCCGCCTTCGAGGTTGCCCTGCTTTGTGATGAGGTCATACCCCTGGTTGCGGAGGGCGAAGTAATACATCCCATCCACCTGTGCGGTTTTGAAGTTGCGGTCGAGTTTGCGGATGGTGTCCAGCGCGGTCAGCGCGCCCAGCCAATCCTGCGCGCGGATGAGTTCCTGCGCGCGCGCAAAGGCGCTTTCCGCGCCGCTGAAATCGGGCGTCGCCGTGAGGGTGGGTGCCGGTGTGGCGGTGGGAATGGAACTCAATACCAGCACCTCGGTCAGTTTTTCCTGCGCGCCGGGGAAGTTGGGATCCTTGGAGATGATGTATTCGAGACGCTGGCGCGCGTTCTCGTAGCGGGCAAACTGGATGTCCACGAGCGCGAAGGAGAACTGCTCGGAGAGCTGCTGGACGAGGATGGATTCCTCCGCCGCTTTGCGGGCGCCAATGCCCGAGGAGTAGCCGCCGAATGCGCCCAGGGCAATCAGCAGGAGGAAGCCAAGCGCCCCAAGCAGGTTGGATTTCCACCGGGACGGCTTTTTGACGTTGATCGGTTGGGTATCATCCTCTTTGACCGGAGGAGCGGCAGGCTGGGCGCTCTCTCCGTTCGCAGGATGATGCGGTTGTGTGTTTTCAATTTCTTCAGACATGACGACGATTATACATTCCTTTTGAAGGGTCCTGTTTTTTTCTTATCGGGCGTTTATAACTTCAACAACAATTTCGCTTCCGACCAGACGATGCCAAGCGCAATCAACCCGCCGGCGATCATGCCGATGAGGGCGGTGACGATGGCGCCGCCGGGCAAGTATAACGCAGTCAGATAGGTCACAATGCCGCCGAGAATCGCCGCCAGCAGACCTTTGAAGACGGAGCTGCCTGTTTTGAGCGGTTCATGCGTGCGTTTGGAGAGCCAGCCGAGCAGGATGACCGCTTCGATGAGCAGGGCGATCTCCGCAAAGGCGATGACCGGCGCGCCGATTTTCGAAAAGAGCGCAACGCCCGTGACGCCGATTGCCAGAAAAATCGCCAGGCGGATGAACACGGCGTACAACGGGAACATCGGCTCCTTGCGGGCGTAAAAGGCGCGCACCGCAATTTCATGGATGGTGTAGCCGGTCAGCGTGGCGAGATAGGCGCGGGTGGTCCAGGTGATGAGTTGGGAGGTGGCTTCATCAAAGCCGAACACGCCGCGCACGAGCGGATGAATCCCCGCCGCCATCACCGCTGCCACCGGCAGCGTGAGCGAGATCAAAACCCGCAGGGCGCGTTCGATTGTGGCGCGGAATCCAGCCCAATCGTGGCGCGAAGCGAGTTCCGAAAGGGCGGGCAGCATGGCGGTGGCAATCGCCGTCCCCAGAATCGTCTCCGGGACTTGCATGATCATCCAGCCATACGTGAGCGAAGTCACCGCGCCCACCTGGTCCAGCCGCGAGGCGAGGTTGTCGCGCGCAAGGAAGATGACCTGAATGCCTGCCATGGTGAACAAACGCGGCGCCATCAGTTTCAGCGCTTCGATCAAGCCCGTGTGACGCAAATCCACTTTGGGCGTCCAACGGAAACCGTACATCACCAAGCCCGGAACTTGAATCAACAGGTGCAGCGCCGCGCCGAGAATCACGCCATAGACCAAGCCGTAAATCCCAAAACGCGGCACAAGGAAGATCGCGCCGAAGATCTGCCCCAGGTTGTACATGCTGGGCGCGATGGCTGGCAAAACGAAATGCTGGTTGGCTTGCAGCGATGCCATCACCAAGCCGCTGATGGAAAAGATGACCGTGCCGATGAGGTTGAGCCGCATCAATTCCGCCAGCAATCTGCGCTGTTCCTCGCCGAAGCCGGGCGCGATGCCGAGATTGGCATCCACGATTTGCTGGGCGAAGATGGCAATGATGATCGCAAATCCGCCTGTCACCAAAAAGCCGACGTTTGCCACGCGCGAAAACAAATCCCAGGCAGCGGCGCGGTCTTTGGTGGTGAGATATTCCGTCAGCAGCGGAATGAACGCCATTGCCAGCGCGCCGCCGGAGATCAGCGCAAATAACAGATCGGGCAGGTTGTTCGCAGCGTTGAACGTATCCAGCAGATGCACTTCGTCCGAATACTGGCGCGAGATGATTCCCGCGCGCACGAAGGCGAGGACTTTATCAATGAGGAAGAAGAATGCGACGATGAGCGAGTTGCGGGTGAGGCGGGAGAGTTTGTTCATCGGTTTTTAGTGATCAGTAATCAGTGATCAGTTGTCAGTGGGCGGCGGTGCGATTTCGACGCCGGGGAGTTTATCGGCGAGCAGGTGGATTTTGTGAATCAGAATCGGGAAACACTGCGCGCAAATGTGCTTTGCTTCGCCTTTGAAGGTCAGGTTCAACAGCGGGACCTGCTCGTCGGTGCGGCTGCAGTTCAGGCAGGTTTTTTCAGTTTGTGAATTCATGTTTCTCCGTCTCAAATCGTCAATTAGAAGGTGCTTTTGATCATCCCGCCGTCCACGCTGAGCATGACGCCGGTGATGTAGGATGCGGCAGGGCTGACGAGAAACACCACAGCGTTGGCGAACTCTTCGGGCTTTGCCAGCCTCCCAAAGGGACTCTCCGCCGCCTGCCGCTTCGCCTCTTCCTCGACCGTGGAGTTGTTCGCTTTTGCCCGGACCTCGAACAACTCTGTGACCCGTTCCGTCTCCGTCCAGCCTGGGATGATCGAGTTGACGCGGATGCCTTCCTTCCCCAAATCCAGCGCCAGCGATTTGGTCAAGCCGATGGTCGCCAGCCGCACGCTGTTCGAGATGACCAGGTTTGGAATCGGCTGTTTCACCGAGAGCGACGTGATGGTAAGGATGCTCGCCGCCTCCGACTTCCGCAAATACGGGAGCGCCGATTGTATCAGACGGACGTGAGCCATCAGGCACAAGTCAATTCCCACTTGCCAGTCGGCTTCGCTGAGCGAATCAATGCCACCGGGCTTGGGTCCGCGGGTGTTGGTAATGAGTATATCCAACCCGCCAAAAGCCTCTGCGGTTTGCCGGATCAATTTTCCAGATACGTCCGGCTGGGTTACATCACCCGCCAAGCCGATTACTTGTGTACCTGTCTCCCTGTTTATCTTTTCCGCCACCCGTTTTATCTTTTCCTCCTCCCTGCCGTTGATGGCGACCCTGCATCCCTCCTTTGCCAGCAGGTGTGCGGCGGCGCAGCCCAATCCCTGCGAGGACCCGGCGACGAAGGCGCGTTTGTCTTTGAGGTGTAAGTCCATGATGTTCTCCTTGATATTCATGTCATTGCGAGACGGCGTTTTTCTGTCGAAGCAATCTCCACCCTGATGGGGAGACTGCTTCGCAACGAACGCTCGCAGCGACATTAGATAAGTTCGATCTTCGCATCCCAGACATCCCCATCGGTCCAGTTCGCCGTCACCCATTTTGCCACATTTCCCAGCGCGGATTGCAAAAAGGCATGGTCGTTTCCCACCATTGCACAGACGATGACGGCTTCGTCCCATTGATCGTGCAGGTCCATTTCAGCAACGGAGACATTGAATTCCCGATGCAGCCGGGAGATGAGCGGCTTGATCCGCCCGCGTTTGTCTTTGAGCGAGGCGCAGCCGGGAATGTGGAGGTGGATGGTGAGTGTGGCGAGCAAGTTTATTCAGTTGGCGGGGGAGGGGGGAGGATGGCTTCCAGGTCAGGAATCAAGGCAGGCGTATGGACAGTGGCGATCAACCACATGCGTTCCTGTTTGACGTCGTCATATTCATGAGCAAGGACATTGCGTTGGGCAATCATCCCACTCCAGGGGATTTCAGGATGCGCATTTTTCAATTCATCAGAAATGCGGCGGGAGGCTTCGCCCATGATTTCAACACAGCGTTCGATTGCCAATTGTAGTTTTCTATCCTGCAGGAATTCTTCAAACCGAACCCCCTTCATAAATTCCTGAATGTGCTGGGCGGAATCCAAAATATCCCAAACATATGCAGCATCGCGTTCATCAGGTTGCATGGACTATCTCCCGTCCGCTGAGGATGGAGTGGCGACGGTATGGGTTACGAAGCGCTTCCTTTTCGACCAGGTCAACCTTGCGCTGGAACATGGCTTCGAGTTCTTCCTGCATTTTTATGAGATCCAAAAGACTCCAGCCTGAATTCGGCTGAAAACTGACCAGCACATCTACATCGCTGTCAGGGCGGAAATCCTCACGAATGACGGAACCGAAGAACGAAAATTCGGAAATTTTCCAGCGTTTGCAGAACGCGGCGATTTTTTTCGCGTCAAACGAGATTCGTTTTTTGAAGAGCGCAGGTTTCACGCTTCCGTGCTTCGCCACAGCATATCCGGTGGATGCTTCTTTTAATTTTCGAGGCTTGGAAGGAGATGTCTGTTTCATTGTGTTATTATTTTACATCAAAGCAACTCAACCATCACAAGATAAATATCGAACCAGTGTTTCGCCGGCACAACAACCCACATTCAAGGAGAACGTCTATCTCCGTTTTTTTCGGACTTGCTCGCCCCTCATAGACGAATCAAATGCTCCAAAATACCAACATGCGGAAAAGACAGAACGAAAAGAGGCAAAAGAAGTACTCCCGCAACAATACCCGCCACGCGCCAGTTTAGGCTCATGGTTCCATTATTCACGATTTACTTCGAGTATGCAACTGATACAAATCAGTTACAGATGGGGGATTAATGCTAGTTATTTGTTGAAACATTTGCTCCAGGTATTATCTCATTGTAATCAACTGGATAAATGTCATCATTTTCAAATGTTTTCATTGCCTTCCTAAATTTCTCATCTTTAACAAGCTGATCAATTAAG
This sequence comes from Chloroflexota bacterium, assembly GCA_024434165.1. Taxonomy (GTDB): domain Bacteria; phylum Chloroflexota; class Anaerolineae; order Anaerolineales; family Villigracilaceae; genus Villigracilis. The sequence goes on from QMIW01000038.1 coordinate 14,759, forward strand.
GGCCAATCCTCTGGTTTTAAGCTACCTAAAGTAAGCTGTACAACGATTCTCCTTGGACCTTCTGGATCGTCTATTACTTTGGAAAAATTCTTATCCAATGGAAGATTTGAAGGGTGATACCCCGCGACAAACCACGGGAAGAAGCCGTTTGACCCGTCGGCATTTTTGATTTTCAAGATAAGCACATATTTTCCGTCTACCTGTACCGAGGCGACGGGGACACAGTTGACGACTCCACCTTCGTTACACACAAGAATAATTTGTTCCGGGTTATTCAGTGTTTCTGCTTGATACTGCACGTCCACAGGCGTCACGCCGTCGGCGAATGTCGGTTCCGTTGCGGCAAGGTGGGGGATGATTGCATCAAAAATTTCCTGAACGCTTTTGATCTTCGTAAACTCCGCAAGTGTCGGTGCGATGCCGTGAACAAACTCAGGCGGCGCCTTCGTTGCGGTCGGCTCGGGGGTGGAAGATGGCGTGGGAGGAGGAGTGGGAGTCATGACAAATGATGTCATCGCAGCCTCGGCGCTTGGAGAAGCAGTTATTGGGGTCACGCCACACCCGTAGATAAACAGGATGCTCCCAGCCAAAATGGGAAGAATTTTTCTCATGGCAACCTCCGTCAAATACTATTTCCCAATTCTCAAATCCGCCTTACAATCCTTATCATGGACATCGAAACCCGATACAACCAAGCCCTGGACTATCTGTACTCTTTCGTGGATTACAGCCTGAAACATTCCTCGGAACTGGCGAAGGCAGACTTCAACCTCGACCGCATGTTCGCGCTGATGGAGTCGCTGGGGAATCCACAGGCGAAATATCCCATCATCCACGTGGCGGGGACGAAGGGGAAAGGTTCGGTCTCAGCGATGTGCGCGGCGGGACTAAAGGCGGCGGGATACAAAGTTGGGCTTTATACCTCGCCGCACCTGCTGGATTACACCGAGCGGATTCAGGTCAACGGCGAGCCGATTTCGCACGAGCAGTTGGTGGATTTGGTGGAGGAAATCAAGCCGCACGTGGCGAAGATCGAAAAACTGACCACGTTCGAGATCACCACCGCGCTGGCGTTCATGGCGTTTGCAAAATTCGGCGTAAATGCGGCGGTTTTTGAAGTGGGCTTGGGCGGCAGGCTGGATGCGACCAACGTGGTCATGCCGAAGGTTTCGGTCATCACATCGCTTTCCTACGACCACATGGCGGTGCTGGGAAACACGCTCGCGCTCATTGCAGGGGAGAAGGCGGGCATCATCAAGGAAGGCGTGCCGGTGGTTTCCTCTCCGCAAATGGAGGAAGCGCTCGAAGTTCTCCTGCGCGCAGCCAAATCAAAGAATTGTGAGTTTACGCTGGTTGGAAGAGATGTGAAATTCAATTTGATCGAAACATCTTTGAGTGGGCAGAAATTGACAATAGACGGTGGACGACAGACGATGGATGATGGGCGGTACATGGTCCATGGTCAATCGTCCATCGTCGAATTATTCATCCCTTTGCTTGGAAAACATCAGGTCGAAAACGCCGCCACCGCCTACGCAGCATTGAAGGTCAGCGGAATTCCCATCACGGACGAGCAGATTCAAAATGGATTTTCTCAGGTACAATGGCGCGCCCGCTTCGAGATTGCCCGCCTCGACCCGCCTGTGATATTTGATTCTGCCCATAATCAGGATTCGTTCGCCAAGCTGCGCGACACGCTGGAGACGTATTTCCCCGGCAAGCCCGTCTATCTCATCTTCGGCGCGTCGGAGGACAAGAACATCCCCGGCATGTTCGCAGAGATGAAACCGAAGATCAAGAAACTCATCATCACACGCGCCGACCATCCGCGCGCTTTGAGCGTGGAGCATATTCAGGGTCTCGCCGGGCAGGCTGGGCTGGAGTCGGAGGCGGCGGTTCCCGTCAGCGAGGCGCTGCGGCGCGCGTTGGAATTGTCCGCGAAAGATGGTAGCATTGTATTATCCGCCGGTTCGATGTTCGTGACGGCGGAAGTCATGAGAGAGTTTGAGTCATTGCGGGGAGGGTGATCTTCCCGACGACCCTTGCACCGCCCGCAAGGGCAGGTGAGCAATCTCATGATTTGTATGCGAGATTGCTTCGCCGAAGAGCGCGGCTCGCAATGACAGAGGATTTTAAATGAGTCAACCAAACTGGACCGAAGAAGATAATTTCGACCTGACGCTTTCCCAGCGCACGGAGGAACTGTACCGTATCCCGAACATGGAGCCGAAAGCCGACGGCTTGATCGAGGCGGTGGTGCTGCCGCTGCGCGATATGGTGATTTTCCCGCGCATGGTTTCGCCGATCTTTATCGGGCGCGAGGCGTCGCTGTTGGCGTTGGAGGAGGCGCAGGTCAAGGAACAGACGGTCATCGGGCTGACCCAGCGCGACCCGGATGTGGACGACCCCGGCGTGGAGGATTTCCTGCCCATCGGCGTGGAGATGGCGGTGGGGCGCCTGTTGACCATGCCCGACGGTTCACGCTCGGCGCTGGTACAGGGACGCCGCCGCGTGGAGATCGTGGAGTTCACCCGCCTCAAGCCGTACATCAAAGCGCGCGCGCGCATCGTCCATGAACCGACGACGGCAGACCGCCAGACACAGGCGTTGATGCGCTCGGTGTTGAATCTGTTCGAGCGCTGCATCCAGCTGGACCGCTCGATTCCCGAAGAGTCGCACGTCTTCGCATTGAACATCTCCGAACCCGGCTGGCTGGCGGATATGGTCGCCACGTCGCTGGCGTTGACCTATGAAGCCAAACTGCGCCTGCTGCTGCTGCTCGACCCGAAGGCGCGCCTGAGCCAGTTGAACAACCTGCTGGCGCAGGAAGTGGACGTGCTCGAACTGGAGGACGAAATCCACGCGCGCGTGCAGAACGAGGTGGATAAAAGCCAGCGCGAGTTTTACCTGCGCGAGCAGATGAAGCAGATTCAAAACGAACTGGGCGAAGGCGATATCTTCACCCGCGATGCGCTGGATTTGAAAAAGAAGGTCGAAGCCGCGGCGCTGCCCGAAGAGGCAAAGAGGGTGGCATTGAAGGAGGTGGAGCGTCTCAACCAGATGCCCCCGATGGCGCCTGAGGTGGGTATCATCCGCACGTACATTGACTGGATTCTGGAACTGCCCTGGAACAACCCCACGCCGGATAATCTCGACGTCCGGCACGCGGCGAAAATTCTGGAGCGCGATCACTTCGGTTTGAAAAAAGCCAAGGAGCGCATCCTCGAATACATTGCGGTGCGCTCGCTCAAACCCAAAAAGGAACGCCAGCCGATCCTGTGTTTCGTCGGTCCGCCCGGCGTGGGCAAGACCTCGCTCGGGCGTTCGATTGCCGATGCGCTTGGACGCAAGTTCGTGCGCGTCTCGCTGGGCGGCGTGCGGGATGAAGCGGAAATTCGCGGACACCGCCGCACCTACATCGGCGCGCTGCCCGGGCGCATCATCCAGACGATGAAGCGGGCAGGCACGTCCAATCCGCTTTTCATGCTGGATGAGATTGACAAACTGTATTCCGACTTCCGCGGCGACCCGGCTTCAGCGATGCTGGAAGTGCTCGACCCGGAACAAAACCATTCCTTCAGCGACCATTACCTCGAACTGCCGTTCGATCTCTCGAAGGTCATGTTCGTGACGACGGCGAACTCGCTGGGAACCATCCCGCCGCCGCTGCTCGACCGCATGGAAGTCATCGAGTTTCCCGGCTACATCGAAGAGGAAAAGATCGAGATCGCCAACCGCTACCTCATTCCGCGCCAGATCGAAGAGAACGGCATCGAAGAACTCGGTCTGACGCTCGAACCCGCCGCGCTCCAGCGTATCATCCGCGAATACACCTACGAAGCGGGGGTTCGCAGCCTCGAACGCGAAATTGGGCGCGTGTGCCGCAAAGTGGCGCGCCTCAAAGCGGAAGGGAAGAAGTACCCCACTTCCATTTCACCCGACATGATCGAGAAATTGCTCGGTCCGCAGCAGGTCTTCCCGCCCGAAGCGGAGCGGCAGGATGAAGTGGGCGTTGCCACCAGCCTGGCATGGACGGAAACCGGCGGCGAGATCATGCCGGTGGAGGTCGCCATCATCGAAGGCAAGGGCGGTTTGCAGATGACCGGTCAAATGGGCGAGGTGATGCAGGAATCTGCGCAGGCGGCGATGACCTACATCAAGTCCCGCGCCGCGGCGCTGAAAATCGAAATGGACGTCTTCGAGCGTTTCGACATCCACATCCACATGCCGGAAGGCGGCATCCCGAAGGATGGACCGTCGGCGGGCATCACGATGGCGACGGCGATCATCTCCGCGCTCACGGGTCGTCCCGCCTTCAAACACGTCGGCATGACGGGAGAGATCACCCTGCGCGGGCGAGTCCTGCCCATTGGCGGGGTGCGTGAAAAGGTGCTTGCCGCGCATCGCGCCGGACTGAAAACGGTCATCCTGCCGGAGAAGAATCTCAAGGATTTGGTGGACCTGCCCCGCACGGCAAAATCCGAACTCAAGATCGTCCCGGTCAAACACATGGACGAAGTGCTGGATATTGCGCTTGGAAAACAGCCCATCATCGAGCCGCCAAGACCGAAGAAGCAGCCGAAGGACGATGGTCAGGAAGAGTGAGAAGGTATAATTGTGCTGTCGAGGTCCGCATGGAACGAATTACCATTCAAGTAAGCAATAGACGCAAGGCGCGATTGTTGAGGGATTTTCTAAAATCCCTTGATTACGTTGAGAACGTTTCTCTTTCCGGTTTCCTCTAAGGGAAAAAAAGCCGATTTTTTTGCAATGGCGGGGATTTGGGCGAATCGGGATATATCGTTGAAAAAATCCGGCAAACTGCCTGGCCCGGATGGGTATGATCCTTTGCGACACGAATGTAATGATTGAATTTTATAAAGGAAACGCCGATGTCAAGGAAACCTTCGGGGAAATTGGCGTTCCGAATTTGGCGATCAGCGTGATTACGGCAGGCGAACTGCTTTATGGCGCCCACGATAAGCGCGAATTGCGGAAACTGAAAGAACACATCTCTCTTATACAACACTTGCCTGTTGATAATGAGATTTCGGAATTGTATTTGGATTTGGCTGAAAAATACACCCCCGAGTCATCGTCTCACAGTGCCAGATGCTTTGATCGCCGCAACCGCTATTCGGTTTGATATCCCGCTATACACGTTGAATATCAAGGATTTTCGTTACACTTCTGGTTTGGCGATTTTTTTCTAAAAGAGAAAGGCACAAGTTCCCGAACGCAAGACGCCATCCGCGTTTTGCGTTTTTCGTTTTACAATTGCCTGCGATGAACCTCTTTCCCGTCCCTCTCGAAAACAAAGTCGTTCTCATCACCGGCGCCTCCTCCGGTTTCGGTGAGGATGCCGCCTGGCTGTTCGCGGAAGAAGGCTGCAAGGTCGTCCTGGCTGCCCGCCGTATAGACCGCCTGCGCCGTCTTGCCTCCAAGATTCAGGATGCCGGAGGCGAAGCCATCGCCGTGCCGGTGGATATCGTCAATCCCGACGATGTGGATAACATGGTCAAATCCGCCATTGACCTGTACGACCGCATTGACATCCTCTTCAACAATGCGGGCATCGGGCGCGTGGGCTGGTTCGAGGAACATTCCGTCGAGCGCGATATTGACCTCCTGATTCGCGTCAACCTGATCGGCATGATGCAGGTCACACGCATGGTCCTCCCGCACATGATCGCCCGCCGCGAAGGACACATCATCAACATGATTTCTGTTGCAGGCTTGATCTCCCCGCCGCTTATCTCCAGTTATTCCGCCAGCAAATTCGGCGCGCGCGCCTTCACCGATTCGCTCCGCCGCGAAGTCGCTCCCTTCGGCATCAAGGTCAGCGGCATTTACCCCGGTCCTGCCTCCACCGAGTTTGGAAGCCACATCGGAAGAAACGCTGCCTATCAATCCATCCGCAACGCGCTCAATATCCGCATGTCATCCGATTACGTTGCCCGCCGCATATTGGACGTTGCCCGCCGCCCGCGCCGCAGCCTGGTCATTCCCTGGTGGTTTCGCATCGTCACCACCTTCGACATGCTCTTTCCCGTCGTTGTGGATTGGATATTATTTCTCTTCTCGAAGATCAAACATAAAACGGATTAGAAAACATGAGGTCAGCCGGCTGGCTGGCGTATTACGGAAGCAAATGCCCCGACTCAAAACAGGACAAAACAGGAGACCATTGTGATCAAAACCCGCCTCGAAAAACTCACCGCCTCACTGCGGACCTCAGGACTGGATGCTGTTATTCTGAATCCGGGTCCTACCCTGAAGTATCTCAGCGGGCTGAACTTCCATTTGATGGAACGTCCAGTCGTGCTGTTCATTGCGCCGGGGAAAGACCCCGTGCTGGTGCTGCCGGAACTCGAACTCCCCAAAGTGGACCTGTTCCCATACAAGGTGCAGGCGTTCGCGTATGGCGAGAATCCCTCCGGGTGGGATGACGCTTTCAGAAAAGCCGCGCAGGCTCTCGGTCTGGATGGGAAGCGCATCGGCGTCGAGCCGCGTCAGCTGCGGTTGATGGAATTCCGTCACGTCAAGGCGGGCGCGCCCGAAGCGGACTATCCCGATGCGTCTGATGTGCTTGCTGAATTGCGTTTGCGAAAAGATAAAGCCGAAGTGGATGCCATGCGTCGAGCCGTGAAGATTGCCCAGGATGCGCTCGAAGAGACCATTCCACAGATCAAGATCGGCATGACCGAAAAAGAAGCCGCAGCCGAGTTGGTGATGCAGTTGCTGCGGCATGGCTCTGATTCCGAATTTCCTTTTACGCCCATCGTCTCCGCCGGACCGAACGCTGCCAACCCGCACGCCTCGCCGACGGAGAGAAAGATTCAAGCAGGCGACCTGCTCGTGGTGGATTGGGGCGCGGCGCACGAAGGCTACATCTCCGACCTGACACGCACCTTCGCAGTGGGCGAGGTGGATGAGGAATATAAGAAGATTCACAAAATCGTCCAGGAGGCGAACGCCGCCGGGCGCGCCGCCGCCAAACCGGGCGTCCCATGTGCGAACGTGGATAAAGCCGCGCGCGAGGTCATCGAAAAATCGGGCTATGGAAAATACTTTACGCACCGCACCGGTCACGGCATCGGCATGGAGGGACACGAAGCGCCCTATATGCGCGGCGATAACATGCAGCCGCTCGAACCCGGCATGACATTTACCGTCGAGCCGGGCATTTACCTTCCCGGACGCAACGGCGTGAGGATCGAAGATAACCTGGTGATCACGGAAGCCGGCGCGGAAAGTCTCTCCGACATGCCGCGGGAGATTCGGGTGGTGGGCGGGTAACCCGTGAATATTATCTGAAACGATCGTCCCGAAGGCGTTTTGAACGAAGGACGAATATCAACCTTCGGGACGGCTCGAACGACGAACAACTCTGGCAGAGACCCGCGTTAAAAATGTGGAGCATCGGCGGGATTCTCCTCAAACTCCAGCGAGTGCCCTGCGTCCAAAAGACCGGGTGATCGCGGGTTTTCGGACGCGTAATTGCTTGACACATTATTTCCCTTGGAAGATTCAAAAGAAGCATGGATTACTTGCTGATGTTGCGCGGCAGGGGCGACCCTTTCTTACAGATGGGCTGCCTGTTTTGCCCAAACGGGTCGCCCCTATGGTGAGTTACTTACTCACCTACGCAGTAAACCGCCAAGACGCCATGTCGCCAAGTTTTTTTACGCCTTTTACTCTTCTCTTGGCGGTAAAAAAGGGTTTAACTGCGTAACGTCAGTTACTTACTTTAACCCGAGTTGCCACCTTCCAATAGATTTTCTAGGTTCCCCGCCCAAAGCCCTCACCCTGCCCTCTCCCATCGGGAGAGGGGGAAGTCATCCCAGAAAATATAACCTTGTTTGGGGTGAGGGAAGCCTCTTGAAACCAAGGCAGCAACTTGGGTTACTTTAAGCGTTCCCGCCCCTCAATTGCCAGTGACGGACAAAGGCGGCGAGAGCAAGCAGGGCAAAGGCAGACAGGGTGTAGAACTGCCAGGGGCTTTCGAGTGTGACGCCGACAAAATCAAGCGGAGGCACGGCATTGAGGATGAGATACATCCACGTGACGTAGATGACTTCAAAAGGCTTGCGGCTGGAGGTCAGCACGCCGAGGGCGAGCGCGAGGGAAGGGATGAAGATCGCACCGCTCGTCCATGCGAAGAGGCGGAGGGTTTCACCATTGAGGATGTAGCGCAGGAACGCACCCGATCCCATCAGCGCGGTGACAGTGAAGGCGGCAAGCCACGCAGCGGGCAATTGGTTGAGCGTGGGTCGCGGCGCGGAGAAGACAATCTCGCCTGTGTTGTGCAAGGCTTCGCGGCTGCCCAACGCGCTCAGCAGCAGAATCATCCACAGCCAGGCGGCGGCGAGCAGGAAGGCGGTCGTCTCTTGCGGCACGGCGACTTGGGCAATGACCAGCCCAAGCGATGTCAGATACCACCACCAGCGGCGCCCTTTGAGGAGCATTTTCAATTCGGCGAGATAGAGTGTGCCAAAACGGAATCTCCGTTCGGCGGGGAGCGGGGTCAGGTGAATGTTGGGGAGTGGGGAAGGCTCGGAAGCAGAATCCCGCGCGGGGTCGGAGGTGAGGCGTTTCTTCCCGCGTAAAACTTTCGCTGTGTTGAATCGGTCAAAGAACAGGGCGGCAAGCACGGCGAGTCCAATCCCGATCAGAACGAAGGCGAAGCGCGGCAGGAGGATGTCGGCAGTCCACGCGAAGCCGTTGTACAGGAAGTATTTGACTTCGGTGGCAGCGGTCACGATTTGAAACGCAAAGCCGCTTTCACTTTCTGGATAGGTCAGTTTTGCAGCCTGGCTGATGTGATCGCCGATGAGTCGGAAGCCCGTCGGGTCGAGCATGGGCTGGTAGGGTTCGGCTTCGAAGCCAGGGATGAGCCCCATGAAGAACAGGAAAAAATAAACGACGTTGCCAAAGCCGCCGCGCAGCCAGCCGATGGTTTCAAAGAGAACGGCAAGCGCGGCAATGACCGCCATGCACGGCAGGGCAAGGAAAAGGAGCGGCGCGGTCAATGCCCAAAGGTCGAGCAGGGCGCTGCCGAAGAACAGGTTCATGGCAATGCCCGCGAACATGAGGATGAGAACCATCACGCTGAGAACGGCGAAGTTGCTCAGCCATTTGCCGAGCGCGTACAGCGGGCGCGAGAGCGGCGTGGTGGCAATGATCTGCCCGACGCCCGTTTCGTAATCGCGGGCGACCGAACCTTTGACAAGATAGAAACCGAACCAGCCGAGAAACATCGTGACGGTGACGGTCATCAACGCGCCGACCCAGGGCGAGTTGACTTCGCCGACATAATTGGGCGGCACGCTCATCGCCAGAGCGCCCGTTGCGGAAAGGTAGCCCAGCCAGACCACCAATCCCAGCATGATCAGAAAACTATAACGACGCGTGCGCTCGAAGAAGTCGGCGCGCGCCATGTGGAAGAGCGTTCGCAGGGTCATGACGCCGCTCCGTTTTGTTGTGAAACGAGATGGAGATACACGTCTTCGAGACTCGGCGCGGCGGGCTGCGCGTCGGACGCGGGAGCCGCTTCGCTCACCGCCCGAACCTGAATCCCATCCTGACGGCGGACGACTCCGCTGACGATGTGTTTCTGCTTGAGGGCGGGCAGGGCTTCGGATGGAACCACCCACTGCCAGACCTTCCCTTCCAGAGTCTGCAATAATTTTTCGGGCGCGGCGTGTTGGAGTTTGCGTCCCTTGTTGATGATGACGATCTCAGTGGCGGTCGCCTCCACATCCGAGACGATATGCGTGGAGAGGAAGATGATGCGCTCGCCCGAAAGGTCGGAGAGCAGGTTGCGGAAGCGCACGCGCTCTTCGGGGTCGAGTCCCACCGTCGGCTCGTCCACGATGAGCAGTTGCGGATCGTTGAGCAAAGCCTGCGCGATGCCGACGCGCTGTTTCATCCCGCCCGAATATCCGCCCAGCGGTCGCTTCGCGGCATGGACGAGGTTGACCAGCACGAGCAATTCTTCGATGCGGCAGCGGGCGGATTTGCCGTCCAAGCCCTTGATGGCGGCAATATATTCGAGAAATTCCAGCGCGCTCAAATTGGGATAGACGCCGAAATCCTGCGGCAGGTAGCCGAGCGTGGAACGCAGCGCGTCGGGCGCTTTGACCACGTCCGCGCCGTTCCATTGGATCGTCCCTGCACTGGGCTGGGTGATGGTGGCAAGCATGCGCATGAGCGTGGACTTGCCCGCGCCGTTCGGTCCCAGCAAGCCGATGACACCAGGCTTCACTTCGAGGTCGAAATCGCGCAGACCCCAGAAGTCGCGGCGGTATTGTTTGGAGAGAGATTGGATGGTGAGGTGCATGAGGGTTCCTTTAATGAAATTCGAGTGAACGTAGATCAGTCATTTTTTCTCAAGTGATTCAGATGGATTGTCGTGTCCGACGATGGAGATCAACACAATGCCATGCCCGTGCAGACGGCGGATCAAACCAACCAAGCCAGCCTGATCCATGACAACATTGGAGAGCATGGTCACCTGATTGTCGTCAGGCAGGGTTTCAACGCGAACCTTCGCCTCGCCAAACCAGCCCAACAATGAATCATCCAATTGACCGTGGACTTTGATCTCGTATCTGTTTTGCGAATTCAAACTGATGGATTGCGGCATGTTCGTTCCTTGTGTCACGCCAAACCGAGGACGAGACCCAAAATCAGGAACAGGAAGTAAACGCTCTGCCCTGAATGGAGTCCGTAGATAACGCCTGTACGTTATTCGTTGAGGTTATTTCCTGGATTGACATGATTTCTCTTTATCTTTTCAGATCGTTGGTTTTTTCGCATTCTATGACCGAGTATTAAAAAAAGAACCACATGAATATGTGGTTCGGGCGGAAAAGATTGTGTGGTTCTTTCGGGGCAGCCTAGATCAGGTTCAACTCCCTTGCCTTCTCGATTGCCAGCGTCCGCTTGTTGACCGCGAGTTTGCGATAGATACTCTTGACGTGGAATTGCACAGTATTAAGGCTGAGGAAAAGTTTCTGCCCGATGTCTTTATAGGCTTCCCCCGCCGCCAACAGCCTCAATACATCGAGTTCCCGGTCGCTCAGGATCGTCTCATTCGCCGCTTCGGGTTGACTTTTGGCGAAGTCTACCGGCATCGCGTCCAGCAGGCGTTTGACGTAGGCAGAAAGGTCGTTGCCTTTCGAATGTTGAAGGGTAGATTCAAGCAGGGGGCGCAGGAGATCGCCCTCGTCCAGAAAGAGGCGGAAATATCCGCGCGGGGATGAGGCTGCCAATGCGGATTCGATCATGCGGCGCGCCTCCTCCGCTTTTCCCTCCACGTGATACATCAACGCCCTGGCAAGCCAAATCTCGATCAGCCAACCGGTGAGGCTATGCGCCTCGGCAAACTTTTCCTGACGGGCAAGGTACTTGTGAACCTCCGGGAGTGGATACGCCTTGGGGTCTCGCATCGCAAGCCGGGTCAGGATATGAGCCGCGTTCAAATACGTCCTGAAATGGATTTCGCTCACAGGGTCGGCGCCGGTTATATCGGGCAGGGCGTCGAACCGGATTCCCGATTGCATCAACCAGAGACGCGCCTCTTCAAGCCCAACCTTGGCTGCATCCCGATCACGCGCCGAGAAATGATGACGCAAAGCCTGCGCAAAGAGGATGGCTTCGGGACGGGTCTCCGCAAGGGACTTTAGGCTTTCCGTCATTCCTATCAAGTCGCCCTGAATGGAATGCAATCGCGCCAGGGCGGAATAGCCTTTGACATGAGTCCGAAACTCCCCGGTCCAGCGTATGAGGCTCAGCCCCTGCGTCAATTCATATTCCGCCTCCGCAAGGCGGTTTTCCTCCAAAAGGACGCCGCCTTTCAGGATGTGGAGCGCGCCGATGGGCGGAAATCTTTGCCCTGCCAGCAATTGGTTGAACCGGGCGATATTTGTTTCGCACAACTGCATGGCATCTTTCAACTGCCCTTTTGCCAGGGCGATCAGAATCAAGTTGATCGGTCCATAAACGGCGGCATAGAAATTGCCGCCAGCTGTCCCATCCTCCAAAGTTTGTTTGAAAGCCATTTCCGCCGCCGGGAGATCGGCGAGCGCCGTATACCCGTTGCCGATGACCATGGCATTGACGCTGCGAATGGCTTTTTCATCCTGCGGCAGGAATCGCTGCGCCTTCTGGGCGGTTTCGATCAGTCTCTCCGGTTTTGCGCCCGTCAAACCCGGCAATCCCATGATGAACGCCTGAATGCTCGCGATGTGCCCGGCGACGAGGTTCCGCAATGCCTCATCCGCATTTACGCGGCTCAGGGCGTCGTCAGCGGCTTGCAACGTCTGTTCCACATCTTCCGTGTATAGTGCAACGCGCTGCATAAGGACCAGCGACCATACCTTGCAGATATACAACATGGGCGAGGCTTGCGTGAGCGGTTCCGTCAACCTGTCGAACCATCCCTTGACCGCCGAGATTTCGCCCTGGTAAATCATCGGCAAGGCATGTCTCTCGATCAATTCAGCCGCTTTATCGCCGCCCGACATTTGAAACGCATGCTCGACCGCCTTCTGAATGTAACCATTGTTCTCGTACCAGTCCGCGGCGCGCGCGTGCAATTGGTCCACCCGCCCCGCTTCGATTTGAAGGAGCTGGTTTTTCAGCAGTTCGCCAAACAGGGCATGATAGCGGTACCAGGTTCGCTCTTCATCGAGGGACACCAGAAAGAGGTTGTTGTTTTCCAGGTGTTGAAGATATTTTCTGCTGTCCCGCTGACCGGTCACCGCTTCGCACAGAGGGGCGGACAATTGGTCCAGGATGGACGTCCGGCACAGAAACTCCCGAATCTCCTCCGGCTGGCTGCCAAGGACTTCTTCGATCAGGTAATCCAAAACGTGACGATGCGTGCCGCCAAATGCCTCCACAAATTTCGATGTGTCCCTGCTCTCCTTTAATGACAGAGCCGCCAGTTGAAGACCTGCCGCCCAGCCTTCCGTCCTGTTTTTGAGAATCTCCGTTTCCTTTTGCGAAAGGTTGACCCCCATCACCTCCGAGAAAAACTCCCCAGCTTCCTCAAGCGAGAAACTCAGGTCCGCCGCGCGAATCTCCGTGAGTTGATTCCTGACCCGCAGGCGCGTCAGCGGCAGGTTGGGGTCCTCGCGGGTGGCAATGACGACGTGCAGGTTTGCAATGGCTTGATTCAGCAGAAACTCAACAGCCTGGTCTATGTTCTCGTTTTCGATCAGGTGATATTCCTCCAACACCAGGACGATGGGTTGATCCAGGCTGCACAGGTCGTTGGTCAGCAGCCCAAGGATGTGTTGAATATTCATCTCCCGGGCATTTTCAACCGCCTCCAACGCCGCCTGACCGAGATGTTCCACAGCCTGTCCCAGGGCGGTCAGGACGTAGGTGAAAAATTGTTTGAGGTCGTTATCGGATTTTTCCAGCGTGACCCAAGCGACAGGATACCCTGCCTCCTCCACCCACATGCGGATGGTGGTCGTTTTGCCGTAGCCTGCGGGCGCAGAAACCAGCGCAAGCAGATGCCCATCCCGCAATCCCCCGTTCAATTGCCCAAGGACTTTTTGCCTGGAAACCAGATGTTGCCGTAATATCGGCGGGCTGATTTTGGTCGCAATGAGAGGAATTGCCATAGAATGATATTATACAGCCTTGAATAAGATTACCACTGTCGCAGATTCAATCGCCATAACTCTCATCACGTCGTATCCAGCCACGAGATTAAAAACCGATCGGTGCCGATGCCGAAGAGACGGCGCGCGTCTTCGGCGGTCACTTCGGGGACGAGCGGCTTGACCATGAATGCGTCCCAGTTCGGATGCGCCACCTGCCAGCCCGCGCGCTGGAAATTGGCAATATCCGACGGGCGGCTCATGGTGACCTGCACGTAGGAAGTTTTGATTTTTGACACCACCGCCGCAATCGCTTCGTTCGCGTCTATGCCGCTTCTCAATGCCTGGATATTGATTCGCAATATCGAACCATCTTTTCCAGAAAAGACATATCCCACAGGCTCTCGGTTTTCCCACACGACCCAAATATCATCAAGGCGTACTTTGTCGCGCAGGCGGGCAAAGGGAGTGTACCTCCACGCAAAGCCAAGATACTCACGCGCAATATCCTGAAATAAGTGTTCGACGAAATCGAATCCATCCGGGGACTGAGCGCGCAGACGAGTGGGCTGATGCGCCATCTCCCAGGATGTCAGCGCGGTCGCCCAGATGTTCATATCCACGTATCCGTGTTTTTGATAGAGCCGATACGCCACACCCGAGCGACTCGTCCCCAGCGTGGAGAAACGCAGCCCCGCGTCGCGCATTCGGGTGTGAGCCTCTTCCAGTAAAGCAGAAGCAACTCCACGTCCCGCGTGATGCGGATGCGTGGAGACCGCCCAGACTCCGCCTACGTCCTCGCGTCCCTCCGTTGAAATCATCGGCAAGCGAAAGACTCCCACTTGTCCCAACACCATGTCGTCTTCGACCGCATTGACCGTAAAACATGGAAACGGACGCGGGTCGGTGCGGCGGATGTGCGCGGCATGTTCGGGCGTGAGCGGGAAACCCAACGCCAGCATGGTGAGGTGCAAAACCTGTTGGGGATCAACGTCGTTGTATTCAAGGATTTTCATTTTGATTCTCAGGCGGATGCTGGAGAATGTCCGCTACGCTTCGCGTATGTGCCACCACTCGCGGAAGGTCTGGCACAGTCCTTCTTCGTTGAACTCGACCACGAACAGGCAATCCAGCGCGAGGCGCTTGCCCGATTCGATGACGGTGAATTGCGATTGCCAACGCGCGACGCCGAGATGATCTTTCACCGAAAGAATCTCGAAGGTTGACTTTTTGTCTTTCAATGTTTGCGCGCCTTTGTTCCAGTATTCGTAGATGACTTCGCGTCCAACCATTGGTTCGGCGAAAGGCGTCTCGTAATACGCGGCATTCTCCGCGAATAAATTCGCCGACGAGCGCGGGTCGTTCTCCGCGCTGGCTCTGCCGTAGGTTTCCACCCATTGTTGGAAGTGTTCGTGCGTCAATTTGCTCATAGATTTCCTCGCGCGTAACCCAATTTGAAATTCGATTGCCATGCAATGATCAGCGCGGCGAGACAGGCAAAGGAGACGAAGAGGATGTAGTAGGTTGTCCGTTCACTGCCCGTGAAAGCCTGTAGCATCATGCTTCCCGTCAACAGGTTGGAGGCATAATGCGCGACCATGATGACGGGGACGCTCCCGTTCGTTTTGTTGTACAGCCACGAGAAGATGACGCGCGCCGCGGGGACGAAGATGAATATGTCGTACCAGGTCAACGTTCCATAGAGGTAGAGAGGCAGGTGCCATGCACCCCACAACAGACCAAGGAGCAGGGACGCGGTCAGGTCGGGGTATTTGAGATGGGCGAATCGTTCGCGCATTCTTGGAAAGGCATAACCCGTCCAGCCAGGTTCCTCCCAAATTCCGCCCATCAACAAGAGGATGATCATTGTCGCCGCAGAGGGGAATGGAAACGGGCTTATCACCCTTGCACCCAGCGCCAAGTTGATTGCGAACGCGGCGAGCAAATACGCGGCGATGATGGCGGGACCAACCAGATACCACCAGCCCGCGCGGAAGTTTGTACACCGCTGCCAGTACTCGCGCAAACCCTGTTTGCCTGCCATAAACGCGATGACGATGATTGCGGCGAACATGGGACCGTGCGGGATGATGCTCCCAGCCGCGAAGGGCGCTGACCACCAACTTAAAAGATACGCCAACAGGAAGAAGATCGGCAGTTCGTATTTTTGGAAGAAGGTTTGGGTTCGCATGAGATTACACCTGTATTTGTTTCTCTTCCGTCCGCGAGAGACGCTCCGCGCCTGCCGCAAGAGTCACAATGACAGCCGCAATGATGTACAACACAATATCCATGTTCTGTGCGATCCCGCCAGGTTTCGCAAATGAAACAGGCAGAAACATCCCTGAGGTGTTTTGTGTCGCGTGGAAGAGCATGACCAGCAGGAGACTGCCGCGCGTGTTGTTGTACAGCCAGGTGTACAAGACCGCCAAAGCAACGTGCGCAACCACAAACCATGCAAAAGAGCGTTCATTCCCCAAGCCTGTCCCCAGGAATTTGGGAAGATGCCAGACGCCCCAAATCACGCCGACGATCAGGCTGGAGGTCAACGCGTTGTACTTTGCTTGCAATCTCGGCAACACGTAACCGCGCCAGCCCATCTCTTCGCCGTTCGTTAGGATTTCAAATAGAATCCATGGGACGATCAATACAAGTAAGGGCGCGTCGAGTGGGACAACGTCGCGAATCATCGGGTGGCTGTAATCCGCAGGGACGCGAGTCAGCCACGAAGTCAGGAGAATGGAAGCGAATTGCAGGGCGGGTGAAAGCAGAACGGCGGCGAGCCACCACTTCCAACCGACGCGCCAAAGGAAGAAGCGCTTGAACAACTTCACCATTTCCTCCTTGCCGAGGGTTAGCCACGTCATCAAGAGCGAAACGAAGATAAATCCCCATCCGAGAGTGATGGCGACGACAAACGGAACCTTGAACGGCAGGACGCCCGAGTTGGAGAGGTCAATCGTCCAGGTGTAGAGAAACATCAGGACGAGACCCATAATCAACGAGTGACGTTTGAGGAAAGTTCGCATTTTCATCTTTCCGCTTATGAGAGAATGCCAAACGCGGAAAGCGCGCCCAACAGCGACAACAGAACGATGAGCGCGGTCACAACTCCCAACGACCAGTTGAGCCAGCGCTTTTCAGGATGATTGACCCAGTAATGAGACAGAAAGGCGAGCAGACCCGACTGGATGAAGATTTCGGGAAAGTTGAGAACGTGGAACCAGGCGGGCAGGACGGTGTAGATCATTCCTTCGATGGAACTGGGCGCGGCGCCAAAGGGCGAGAGAATGCCGATGACCACCAGCGCCAGCCATAACGTCAGCCAGCCGCGCCTGTGCGGAAAGACGCTCCCGCGTAGGGCGTAGAAAACAATTCCGAACAGGAGCCCGCGCAGGATTTGGAAGAACGGTCCCGCCATCACCAACGGATGGTCGGTCTGACGCAAATAATTCGAGACCGCGGGGTCGGCATATTTTGCGGAGTAGTCCAGAAGAACGAACGACAATACGCCGACAATGAAATACGTGACCGTGTGAACAGCGGCAGTTTTTAGCGTGATGGATGTGAAAGAGGGTTGTTTCATCGTTTCTCCTTTTGGCTGTGAGGGATGCGCTCACACGCATCCCTCAAATTGAATCTGGACGCTGCAAATACCTTGCCATTCCATCACAATGACGAATTACCGAATCCACTCCACAACCATCAACGGCGCGACCAGGAGGGAGACGAAAAATGTTTACGACGCGCAGCAATCCACAACATCGCCGCGCTGGCGAGCGTTGCCGCGATCAGGGCGGGCAAACCAGCATCTGCTCCAAATGCTCCGCCTGTCCAAAGCGCAGGACCGTGGATGGCTGCCGTCAACGCTTTGTAGGTCGCATTCCCAGAGACGGAAAAGCCGAAGATCGGACCTTGCAGGAAATTCCACATCCAGTGGAGCCCCACCGCTACCCAGACATTGCGCGTCATCAGGTAAGCCGCGCCGAGACTCAGCCCACCGCCGATTGCCACAGCCAGCGCCGTCCACAATGTGGCGTTTGCATTACCGAGGTGCGTTATCCCGAAAAACGCGCTGGTGATGAGTAGAGCCAGCCATGAGCCGAACATGTTGTCCAATTGCCAGAAGAGGACGCCGCGAAAGAGCAATTCTTCAAAGAGCGCCACCAGGAAAAACGCTGTCAAAGTGCGTCCGATGGCGAGCGCGTCAACGTCCACATCCAGGATTTGATACCAACCCATCAGCATCATCACACCGACGATCATCCCAGTCATGAAGATGCCGATCAACGCGCCCTGCAAGATCAGTGGCGCCGCCCCGCGCAAAGAAATGCCAATTTCTTCCAATGTTTTGCGCTGGAACGTCCGCCCGAGCAGGAGGATGGCGCCGGCGGCAAGCAACACGCCGATCGTGCGGCTTAGAATCAGCGAGGGACGCGGTTCCATCGAATAATCCATAATCGCCATGATTGCCACCATCGCAAAGGACAGAATGAAGGCTAACCCCAGTTGACTGGCTGGAAGTCGTAATATATGTTTCATATTGTTCATGATTTTCTCTTTTCCAATAAAAGTATTTTGGTGACAGACATGCAGGCGATTCCACGCCAAATTCGTGCAAATATCAGGCAGGCTTACAGGTAACGCGCCACTGCCATCGCAACCATCGCAACGACCAGCAGGACGAGGTCAAATTGATAGGCTTTCATCAAAAAGGATTGCAGGCGGTTCATTTCGCTGACCTGTTCAGGCTTCGGAGGTCCGCCAGCTCCCGCCATCGCCGCGCCCAGTGCGCCGATCTTCTCCTGCGTTTTGCCGAAAACCGTTGAACCGATCACGTACGATGCAAGCGCCGCCAGCGCCCCGACCGTGAACGCCGCGCCCGCGCCCGTCGTCCAGATGAAACTGATTCCGCCTGAGAAGAAGCGGGCATACAACAGCGCGCCTGAAAGCACAGTGACCGTCGTCACGAGTCCCATCATCTTTCCAAAGCGCGGACCGAAATTCTGCATGAATTTTTGTCCCGCCGATTCCGAAGACCTCACGGCAGGGATCAGCACGAGCAGATACAGGATCGCGCTCCCCACCCACAACACGCCGCCCGCAATGTGGGCAATCCGCAACACGAGAATTACATACAGGTTGAGTAAGATATTCATGGTTCAACTCCTTTGATTTGGTTGCTGCCATTAAACAACGATGCCCGCGCTCTGAGGGGCGACTCACTCACCCAGAGACTCACCCAAACTGTGCTACAATTTTTTGTGCGGCAATATGAAAATCGCCCCCTTGCGAAATGAACTTCACGTTACAAAATGAGACGCATGAAAACAGAGTCGCCCGTTTCGTTCGGAGAATGGATCAAAGAACGCCGCAAGGCGCTTGATTTGACTCAGGATGAACTGGCGCAGCGCGCGGGTTGTTCCATCTTTGCCCTGCGCAAAATTGAATCGGGGGAACGCCGACCCTCCAAACAACTCGCGGGGTTGCTTGCCGACGCGCTCCAAATTTCAAACGATGACAAGCCGACCTTCATCCGCGTCGCGCGCGGGGATTTGACGATGGAACGTTTGCGTGCCCCCAAGCCTGACTCACAGCCCGCCTCTCCCTCCCCTCAGCCTGCCTCTCACCATCTGCCTTTACCTGCCACCCCGCTTCTGGGGCGCGACCCCGAACTCGCGGCAATGGACAGGATCTTCAACGAACCGCAATGCCGCCTT
The DNA here is from genome assembly GCA_024434165.1 of Chloroflexota bacterium. Classification (GTDB taxonomy): domain Bacteria; phylum Chloroflexota; class Anaerolineae; order Anaerolineales; family Villigracilaceae; genus Villigracilis. The sequence goes on from QMIW01000038.1 coordinate 34,098, forward strand.
TTGACCCTGACGGGCATAGGCGGCATCGGCAAGACGCGGCTGGCGATCGAATTCGCTTTGCAGCAGCGCGACAGGTTTCCCGACGGAGTCCACTTTGTCCCGTTGGCTTCGGTTAATTCCGCAGAATCAATCGTCCCTGCGATTGCCGAAGCGCTGGAATTTTCCTTTTCGGGTCCCGCCGAGTTGAAGGAGCAGTTGATCAAGCACTTGTCTTCTACGATGAAGCAGTCCGCGCTCCTCGTGCTGGATAACCTCGAACATCTCATCGGGCAATCTGCAGAGGCGGTGGAGTTGGTGTCCGAATTTCTTGAACGGATTCCTCACCTGAAAATTTTGGCGACCTCGCGCGAACGGATGAACCTGCGCGGCGAGTGGATGTACGAGTTGCATGGTCTCCCCGTGCCGCCCGTTGAATTTGCCGACAAACTGGACGAGTACAGCGCGGCGGCATTGTTCATGCAGAGGGCGCAGCACATCAAGCCCGATTTTGAAGTCGGCGAATCGGAACGGTTTGAACTGATTCGGATTTGCCGCCTCGTGGAAGGGGTTCCGCTGGCAATCGAACTTGCCGCGGCATGGGCGGGAATGCTCACCTGCGGCGAGATTGCGCGCGAAATCGAAGCCAACGTGGATTTTCTCGCGGCATCCATGCGCGACATGCCCGAACGGCACCGTTCCCTGCGCGCCTCCTTCGACCATTCGTGGAAATTGTTATCCAACCCAGAGCGCGATGTCTTGAGCCGTCTCTCCGTTTTTCACGGCGGATTCGACCGTCTCGCCGCGGAAAAGGTCGCAGGCGCGACACTGCCTCTTCTGGCGTCACTGGCATCCAAGTCATTGGTGAGGCGTACGGAGGACGGGCGCTACGACCTGCACGAGGTGATTCGTCAATACGCATTGTCGCGTTTGGAGGAGGAACCAGGGAAATATCTCGAAACCCGCGACGCGCACGGTTCGTACTATCTTAATTTCGCGGCGGAGCGTGAAACGGCATTGAAGAGCGCGCGCCAGCGTCATGCCGTCCAGGAGATGCTCGGCGAGATGGACAACCTCCGCGCGGCGTGGTCGTGGATGCTTCAGCGGGAAACATTCGATGAAGGATGCAAAGCCATCCGCAGCCTGGGATGGTTCTTCGAGGTGAGTGGATTGATCCACGAAGGCATTGACCATTTCGAGCCGCTCGTCCGAACGCTCAAAGCCAAACCCGCCGCCCCCGCCTTCCAGCGCGTACTTGGTGAAGCCTGCACTCAACAAGGCATCCTCTGTTTTCGCAAGGGACTTTACGAACGCGCAATATCCTTGATGGAAGAGAGCGTTCTTCTGCTCCGCCCGCTTAACGATACGGGCTTATTGGTTGATTCGCTGGTATATCTGGGTATTATCATGCACCTCAACGGCGAAATAGAGCGCTCGCAGGCTCTCTTGGAGGAAGGCTTGTCGTATGCCCGCGAGCCAAAGTATGAATGGTTTGCCGCCTATGCCATCTATAACCTCGGCTATATCGCCAGCCTGAGTGGACAATACGCGCAGGGGCGGGAACAAATGATGGAAGGTTTGCGCATCTGGCGCAGGCTCGGCGACCCGCACTCCATCGCGCTCGGTTTGAATTACCTCATCCCCACGCTGGTCACACTCGGCTGTTTTGATGAAGCCCGCACATATTTGCAGGAAAGTCTCGAATTGTGCCAGGCGTCGAACAATCGCTGGGGAATGGGCACAGCATACCGTCACCTCGGTTTGGTGGCGAAGGCGCAGGGCAACCTCGACGAAGCCCAATCCTGCCTCCACAAGAGCCTGGAAACCTTTGGCGACTACATCATAGGCTGGGACATTTCCCAAACCCTCATCTTCCTCGGCGAGACGATCGCTCTCACAGGCGACCTTCCCAAAGCCAGGGAACTCCTCCTGACCGCCCTGCGCCTCGCGCGCGACATCCACTCCGCCCCGCTGATGCTTGAAGCCGTGATCGGACTCGCCTCCCTGGATATGCGCCTCGACCCCGAACGTGCGGCTGGGTGGCTGACCCTGGCGGCGAATCATCCCGCTGCGAACTGGAAAATGAAACATCACGCCGCGCGCCTGCTGGACCAACTGGCAGCAAGCGATCCGCAACACGCTGGGGAATCCGCATGGACTCTGGAGCGGATTCTCGAAGAAGCCATCCATTCATAGTCGGGACTGGGGAGACATGGCTTGGATAAACTTCCCGTTCCGCCACAGATTCTTTCCCTGAAAACCCATTGGGCTCTTTGGGATTGGCGGGGTAAAACCCTTTTTGGACACGGAAAAAACCAGGGGCAATTTAGCAAATTGCCCTATATCTTCATGTTGATTGGGGACTGGTCCGAGTTAGGGTCTGACTTTTAAAACACTCTCTCAGGTAAAATAGGCGCTTACAACACCGGCAAGAGATGACAGTCATTTATGAAATGGCTGTCATCTTATTTATGAACGGACAGGAATTCGTATGAAGCGATTGAATCATTTCAAGGCAAAAGCGATTATCTTCGACGCCATGTGGGGCGGATGGACGCTCATCCTCGCCCAGCGCCTGACCGCGCTCAGCGGCATCGAGATGCGCCCGGCGCTCTGTGAAGCCATGGGATACGACCTGGAAAAACGCAAAGTGCTGTCGAATGGAAAACTCGCCGCCACACCCATGTTCAAGTTATACGACCTGACCGTGGAGGTCATGACCTCCAAAGGCTTGGCAAGGGCAGCCGCGGAAAAACTGGTCGAAGAGGCATGGGTCATTCCCGAACCTGTGGAACTTGCCAAACCGTTCACCGACCTGCGTCAATTGTTCGGCAAACTTCATAAGGAAGGCATACAAATCGCCATCGCCACCGCCGATGACCGCGCCCCCACCCAGGCGCTGATCGAAGCCTTCGATCTTGAAGAATTTATTTTCTCCATGGCCTGTGCAGACGACGGCATTCCATCCAAGCCGGCGCCGGATATGGTGCTAACGTTATGCCGGCGCATGAACATTGATCCAGCCAAAGTCATGGTTGTGGGAGATACCGCCTCCGACCTGAAAATGGCGCGCGCCGCAGGGGCAGGGCTGGCAGTTGGCGTGCTTTCCGGAGTGTCGAACGCGGGAGAGTTGGCGCAATATGCAGACGTGTTGATCGAATCGGTGGAGGAATTATTATTCTATTCACCGCATCACGCATCGGTCAGCGCCGAAGCAGGGAACCTGCTTTCCGGGCTTAATCCAGAAATTGCGGCATAAACAACAATTCACGAGTGTAGCGCAAAACTGTCAGTGATCTCGGCTCAAAGCCGCCGTCCCCGGCGGCGTGTTGCGCGGAAAAAAACTGCGCCGGAGAAAGTTCCATTATGCCCAGAATGGGTAACTCAAGTTGCCGCCTTCCAATAGATTTTCTAGGTTCCCCGCCCAAAGCCCTCACCCTGCCCTCTCCCATCGGGAGAGGGGGAAGTCATCCCAGAAG
>QMIW01000039.1 GCA_024434165.1 Chloroflexota bacterium
TAAATTTTACAAAAATACGCTCCCGGCGGCGTCCCCGCCGCCGAGGACGGCGGCATGAGCAGGAATTTGTTTTCTAAAAACTTATGACCGACTACTTACCAAGAGACATGAGCGCTTTGGCTGACCTTCTCGATAGGCTGACTGTGGAAGGAGAGTTGTACGAAAAACTCCCCGACGGTGCCGTGCGCTGTTTCGCCTGCGGGCATCGCTGCCTGATCCGCGAAGGGAAGCGGGGGATTTGCCAGGTGCGCTTCAATCGCGGGGGGAAGTTGTTCGTGCCGCACAGCTACGTGGCGGCGTTGCAAAGCGACCCCATCGAGAAAAAACCCTTTTCACACGTCATGCCCGGCGCGAACGCGTTGACCTTCGGAATGCTGGGATGCGACTATCATTGTTCTTATTGTCAGAACTTTTTAACTTCGCAAGCCATGCGTGACCCGGCGTCGGATGCGTCCGTGAATTTGATCCGCGAGATGACGCCGCGAATGATGGTGGAATATGCGCGCAGGACGAAGGCTTCGGTGGTGGTCTCTTCCTATAACGAGCCGCTCATTACCAGCGAGTGGGCGGTGGAGATATTCAAGGAGGCAAAGGCGAACGGGTTGATGTGCGCCTACGTTTCCAACGGGAATAACACCCCGGAAGTAATGGAATATTTGCGCCCGTACCTGGACGCTTACAAAGTGGACCTGAAGTGCATGGACGACAAGAACTACCGCAAATTGGGCGGGACGCTTCAACACACACTGGATGGAATCAAACGCGCGCACGAGATGGGTTTGTGGGTGGAGGTGGTTACCTTGACGATTCCCGGTTTCAACGATTCCAATGAAGAGTTGTGGGAGGCAGCGCGCTTCCTGGCGGGGATTTCGGCGGATATTCCCTGGCACGTGACCGCGTTCCATAAAGATTATAAGATGACCGAGCCGGATAACACCGATGCGAAGACGCTCATCCGCGCGGCGGAGATCGGGCGCGAGGCGGGGCTGAGATACGTCTATGCGGGGAATTTGCCGGGCATGGTCGGGGAGTATGAAGATACCCGCTGCCCGAACTGCAACCACAGGCTGGTCAAGAGGCGGGGATACATCGTGCAGGAATATCACATTACGGCGGATGGAAAATGCCCGAAATGCGGGGAAAAGATCGCCGGAGTCTGGCACAAGGACCCTGCCGCAGTACGGCTGAATGGAATTGGTTATCCGGTAAGTTTGTATTAGGTGTATAATCCCCCATCATTTTGCGCGGCAAAATGAAAACCCATTTTCAAACGGAGGAGAACCGTATGAAACGAAATCTGTTCGCTTTGCTTTCGTTGCTGGTGATCGCCAGCGTTCTGCTCGCGGCTTGCGGCGGAGGACAAACCACCGCCGAGCCCGGTACCGAAGCAACGGAAGCGCCTGAAACCACTGAAGCAGCGCCCTCAGAAGACCTCAAGGTCGTCACCGGCGCCTGGTCTCAGGAACCTGACAACGTCGTCCCCTACTATACACAAATGTCATACGCCATCTGGATCGCCCAGCTGACCCTCGTGGGTCTCGCGGAATGGGATGACCAGGGCAACTTTGTCCCCGAACTTGCCGCAGAAGTTCCTACTGCCGAAAACGGCGGCGTTTCCCCGGATGGTCTGACCATCACCTGGAAACTCAAGGAAGGTTTGAAGTGGTCGGACGGCGAACCCCTCACATCCGCAGATGTGAAGTTCACTTGGGAATCCGTGATGGATCCGAACAACGTTCCGCTCAGCCGCACCGGATATGACAAGATCGCCAGCGTGGAAACCCCCGACGATCTGACCGTGGTCATCACCTTCAAGGAACTGTACCCCGGCTGGCAGACCCTCTTCACCCAGGGTCCCAACAACCAAGGTTCGATCCTGCCGAAACACATTCTGGAAGGACAGACCGGTCTTGAAAGCAACGACTTCATCCACATGCCGACTATCAGTTCAGGTCCGTATGTCATCACCGAATGGGTCCCCGGCGACCGCATGACCCTCGTCCGCAACGATAACTTCTACGGCAGCCGCCCGAACATTGACCAGATCAATATCAAGTTCGTGCCGACCCCTGAAGCCGCGCTTGCCGCTCTCCAGACCGGCGACGTGGACTGGTACCCGGATTTCTCCGAGTCCGATATCGAGACCGTGGGCGCTCTTGAACCCGCCGTTCACCTTAAGGTTGTTCCCGGCGCTGACTTCGAACACTACTTCTTCAACCTTGGTACCAAGGAAGGCGTGGATGGCAAGGGCAAGGCGGACCAGGACGGTTTCTGCCCGTTCAAGGACGTCCGTGTCCGCAAAGCCATCACCCTCGGCATCAATCGTCAGGCGTTCGTTGACAGCCTGCTCGCTGGCAAGACCACCGTTCCCGCCACCCAGTGGCCCAACTCGGAATGGGAAAACAAGAGCCTGAAGCCCGATGCCTACGATCCTGAAGCCGCCATGGCGCTGCTCGAGGAAGCTGGTTACACCGACGCTGACGGCGACGGCATCCGCGAAGGCAAATGCAACGGCGAAGATGTCAAACTCTCCTTCCGTTTCGATACCACCGACAAGCAGATCCGCGTGGACATCGCGCTCGCGGTGCAGTCTGACCTCGCCAAGATCGGCATCGAATTCAAGCCGAACCACACGCCCGCCGGTACCTTCTTCGCCGGTTATACCGACGGCGGCATCATGCCCACCGGCAACTACGATATGGCTGGTTACACCACCGGTTTCTATCCCGACCCGATGACCGGTGTGTTGGACAGCTACTCCTGCGATACCGTGCCGAGCGCTGAATCTCCGGCTGGCGCCAACAACTATCTCATCTGCGACCCCGAACTGGATGAGTTGATGGCTGCCGTCAACGCCACCGCCGATCCCGCCGCCCGCAAAGCCGCGCTGGATAAGGTCCAGGAATACATCTTCAACCAGTACTACGTCATCATGATGTATGCCCGCGCCAACGTCTACGGCTACGTGGATCGCTTCGTGCCCGGACCCTTCGGCTTCTTCAGCAATATGAACTGGAACGCCGAAGTTTGGGATGTGAAGTAACCCGCTTCAGCAATAAAAATAGAGACAGGGATTTCCCTGTCTCTATTTTTATCCTTTCCTTGACTCATCCTGTTCCGTGTAGGATACTTGACATAATTTCCGCAAGACGAAGGAGTTGCTATGTGGGCTTACATTGCTCGCCGTTTGATTCAGGCAATATTCACCCTTCTTATCATCACCGTCCTTTGCTTCATCCTCACGCGCCTCTCCGCCGACCCGCTGGCGCAATATGCCACCAACCCCCGCATGAGCGAAGCGGACAGGGAGGCGCTCCGCGAACGGTTGGGTTTGAACGACCCCATGCCGGTACAGTACCTCCGCTGGCTTGGGTTGGCCGCGCAGGGAGACCTGGGATACTCCTTCTTCTCCAAACAACCGGTGGCAAAGATGATCGGGGAACGCCTTCCCATGACCCTGATCCTGATGGTGACCGCCGAAATATTCACCATCATTGTCGCCCTGATTTTGGGAATTGTCTCCGCATTGAAGCAATACTCCTTCCTGGATAACGTCATCACGTCCGTTTCCTTTGTCGGCTTTTCCATGCCCATCTTCTTCATCGCGCTGGGCTTGATGTTGATCTTTGCAGTGCAATTCAAAGAGTGGGGGCTGCCCTACCTGCCCACCGGCGCGGATATCTGGGATCAAAAGAATCCGGTTGAACTGATCGAGCACATGATTCTGCCGGTTTCCGCCCTTGTCATCATCCTCTCCGCCGGTTACGCGCGTTACATCCGCTCCAGTATGTTGGAGGTGCTCGGGCTCGACTATGTCCGTACGGCGCGCGCCAAGGGGTTGAGTAACCGGGCGGTCATCTTCAAACATGCCTTGCGGAATGCGGCGCTGCCTTTCATCACGATCATCGGTTTGGATATTCCCTTCATGCTGGCGGGGGCGCTGGTGACCGAGTCGGTCTATTCCTGGCCCGGCATGGGGCGTCTGTTCTGGGAATACGCCCAGCGCGGAGATTTCCCCGTTGTGCTTGGCGTGCTTCTGATCGTCTCCACCGCCGTCGTGTTATTGACCATTGTGGTGGATGTCCTCTATACGCTTATTGACCCGCGCATCCGCCTGAGTTAGGAGAATTTCAATGGCTACACAGACAGAAACCCTTAACATTCCCTCTCTCGGTTTGGAGTCAACCGGACCCGCCCTCAGCCCCTCGCAGTTGATCTGGAGGCGCTTCCGTAAACATACGATGGCGATGATTGGCTCCGGCGGGTTTATTCTGCTTTTGCTGTTCATTCTCGTCGGTTCGATCATCATTCCCGAACAAAAAGCCAACGAAGTGGACCTGGCGGCACGTCTCAGCGCGCCGTCGAACGTTCATCTAATGGGCACCGATAGCACCGGGCGCGATATCTTTGCGCGCATCATCTACGGCGGACAGATTTCGCTCGTGGTCGGCTTCCTTGCCGTGACGATCTCCGTCACGCTCGGCACCCTGCTTGGAGGAATCGCCGGATACTTCGGCGGGTGGGTGGATTCCATTCTGATGCGCTTCACGGAAGCCATTCTTTCCATTCCGCAATTATTCCTGTTGATCGTGCTTGGGAAGTACTTCGGCAGGGACATCCAGACCATCACCCTGTTTGGACGAAGTTTCAGCGGCAGCGTGGGCATTGTCATCCTCGTCATTGGCATGACCTCCTGGATGGTGCTGGCACGCATCGTGCGCGCCAATGTGCTATCCCTGCGCGAAATGGAATACATCTCCGCCTCCAAAGCCTTGGGCGCCAGCGACAGCCGCATCTTTTTCCGCCACCTCATTCCGAACACGATGGGCGTGATTATCGTCGCATCCACTCTGGGGCTGGCGGGCGCAATTCTCAACGAGGCGTATGTTTCCTTCCTCGGCTTGGGGGTCCAGCCGCCGACATCCTCATGGGGCAATATGCTCACCAGCGCGCAGTCCTTCATCCAGCGCGGCGCATGGTGGATGTGGGTCTTCCCCAGTCTCTTCATCATCTTTACCATTTTGTGCATCAACCTGCTGGGCGACGGGTTGCGCGACGCCTTCGACCCGCGCAGCCAGCGCCACTTGTAAAACCGCCCCCGACTACAAAAATGCCCATCCTCACGGACGGGCATTTTTTATTGCATGAAGAACCCGGCGGCGGCGAGCGCGCCGAAAACGAGAATCACCATCCCAACCCCGGTGATGATCTCGCGCGGCTCGCGCTGGTCGTGCAAATCCATTTCCGGCGGGATGCCGACCACCGCCCAGCGCGGGCTGGCAAACCAGGCAAACATCGCGCCGCCCAGCAGCCCGCCCATGTGCCCCCAATTGTCAATGCCGGGGTACAACCCGATGAACAAATTGATGACGATGATGAACACGGCGTTTCCGATCGCCTGTTTGGCGTGCGAGCCGAAGAGACCGCGATTCTGGTAGAAGAAAACCGCCTCCGCTGCGATCAACCCAAACACCGCGGTGGAGGCGCCCAGCGAATAGCCGTTGCTGCCGGTGAAGAGGAAGGAAAATACATTCCCCGCGAATGCCCCCAGGAAATACAACAGGATGAACCTGCCGTGCCCCAACTGCCGTTCCAGAAAACTGCCAATGGACAGCAGGGCATACATGTTGAAGAAGATGTGCGTCAGCGAGCCGTGCAGGAAGACCGGCGTGATGAAACGCCACAACTCCCCCGCGAGGATCGCGCTGTTGATGCGTGCGCCCAGCAGCTCGAGCCAGCCGATGTCGTAGACGGCGTGTCCGAAGACCGCCGTCACCAGCATTTGCAGGATGTACATCACAACGGTCACGCCGATCAGCACATACGTCGCAGTGGGAGGCGTGGAAGGCATCCGCACGCGCACGGTTTGGGGAGCGGGAACAGGCTCCGGGTCCGAAACGGAGGCGGGGGCTTCGTTCACAGGTCCACCTTGCGGTGAGCCACCTTCAAATGTTCCGCTGTGATGATCGCGCGCACTTTTTCCACCGTTTCATCCAGGTGAAAATCCTGGTTGACGATCACATAATCGAACGCCTCGATGCGCTGGAGTTCCTTGCGGGCGGTGGCGATGCGCAGCGCCAGCGAATCCGCCGATTCGGTTTTGCGCAGGCGCAGCCGCCGTTCCAGTTCCTCTTCGGTTTCGCAGGTGATGAAAATGAGCAGAGCGCCGGGCGCAAGTTTTCGCACGGTCTCCGCGCCCTGCACGTCCAGCCGCATGACCACGTCCTTTCCGCTTGCCAGCGCTTCGCGCACCTGCGCTTTCGGGATGCCCTTGTAATCGCCGTACACGATCGCGTATTCGATCAATTCGTTTTGCTCGATCATACGCGCAAATTCATCCTTCGAGACGAACCAGTAATCCCGTCCGTGCACCTCAGCGGGTCGTTTTTCGCGCGTGGTGGCGGTGACGACAAAATGAAAGGGGAAGCCGCGCTCCTTCATGCGCTGGACGATGGTGTCCTTCCCGACGCCGGAGGGACCTGAGATGACGATCAACAATGGATTGGGCTTGCGGAGATTGAATTCGTGGGTCATTGGGATATTGTACCAAACGGCGCTTCGCCTCCGACCCGGCGGCTGATTCGGGTTAAAATAGACGCATGCCCGCCTATGACTTTATCTGCAATGCCTGTCAGAAGCGTTTCGACGTATTCATGACCTACAGCGAATACGGCGTGAAAGCCGTGCACTGCACCCATTGCGGGAGCGGCAATGTGCGCCGCCGCATGACGAAGGTGCGCATTGCAAAAAGCGCGGAAAGCCGCATGGACGGACTTGAAAGCGAACTGACCTCCTTTGAAGGTTTGGAAGAAGACCCCCGCGCGCTCGGCAGGATGATGAAGAAACTCGGCAATGAAATGGGGGAAGACCTGCCCGCCGAGTTCGACGAAGTTGTGGACCGCCTGGAAGCAGGTCAAAGCCCGGAAGAGATCGAATCGGCTCTGCCGGACCTGGGCGAAAGCGCCGCAGACGAATAAATTATCCTTTCTGTAATCCTACCAATTTCATCAGTTTTGTTGTGACTTTCGTCACATCAGAATGAATACAAATTAACTTGCCTTTAATCTTTGGCGTCATTAGAATTTGCAGGTAATTCCAAAAGTATGTAAAGGAGGCAGATTAACTCGAATTACTCCCAGACCTTCCCTACTCGATAGACCTAAGGAGAATGATGCAATGAACCTAAAAAAATTCCTTGTCTTGCTCGGGGTTCTGGTAGTGCTTGGCGCAGTATTAGCGGCATGCGGCGGCACGGAACCCACCGAAGCAATCACTGAAACAGCGACGGAAGAAGCTCCCGCTGTTCCAGTTCCCGACACCCCCTACCTGGCAGAATGGCAAGGCTCCGGTCACGCTGATGTGGCGAGCGAACCCTTCCGCCATTGGGACGGGGATGATCCCGCCGAAGTTCCCACCTTCTGCGCCAAGTGTCACAGCACCGCCGGGTATCAGGATTTCCTCGGCGTGGATGGCTCTGAAGCCGGCACAGTGGATGCCGCCGTTCCCGCCGCCGAAGCCCAAGGCGTGCAGTGTGCGGCGTGCCACAATGCCGGGACCATTTCCAAGACCACAGTCGTGTTCCCCTCCGGCGTCGAGATCACAGCCGGTGATGACGTCCGCTGTATGGAATGTCATCAGGGACGCGAGTCCAAGGTCAGTGTGGACGCGCAGATCGAAAAGTTCGGCGTTGCCGACAAGCCCGATGACACTGTCGCCCCCATCAAGGACGACCAGGGCAATGATGTCTTCTTCGGATTCCGCAACGTCCATTACTATGCCGCAGCCGCAACCCTCTACGGCGGCATGACGCACGGCGGGTATGAATACGAAGGCATGACCTACGACGCCAAGAACGAACATGTCGAAGGGTACAACACCTGCACAGGCTGTCACGACCCGCACACCCTCGAGGTGAAGGTCGAACAGTGTGCGTTCTGCCACGAAGATGTTGCCAGCGTGGACGACCTCAAGAACATCCGCATGGTCAGCAGCAACCCGGACTATGACGGCGACGGCGATGTGGAAGAAGGCATGTACTACGAAATCGAAGGCTTGCAGCAAGCCCTGTACGCCGAGATTCAGAAGTACGCCGCCGATACGGCTGGCGCGGCAATCGTGTACGAATCCGCCGCCTACCCCTATTGGTTCACAGACACCAATGCCAACGGCACCGTGGATGAAGGCGAAGCGGTCTTCCCGAATGCCTACTCAACCTGGACCCCGCGCCTGCTCAAAGCCGCCTACAACTACCAGGTCTCTCTGAAGGACCCCGGCGCGTTTGCCCATGGCAACAAGTACATCGTCCAACTGCTCTTCGACTCGATCGCCGACATTGGCGGTGACACCAGCGCACTCGCCCGCACCGATGCGGGACACTTCGCCGGCGACACCCTGCCCTTCCGCGATTGGGACTTCGATGACAAAGGCAACCCCAACTATATCGTTCCGTTTGGCTGTGTGAAATGCCACACGGCGGAAGGCGTTCCGACCTTCCTGAAAAGCGGCGGCTCCGTGGTCGTGACCGGCACCGGCACCACCGTCACCACGGGTCTCACCTCCGCTCCTTCGAGCAATGGCTTCCAATGCTCCACCTGTCACAATGAAGAAGCCTGGCCCGAGCGCTATACCGTCGCTTCCGTCACCTTCCCCAGCGGCAAGACCGTTTCCTTCGGCGGCAAGGATGCCGACGGCAAATTCATTGCCGACGACTCCAACCTGTGCATCCTCTGCCACATGGGGCGCGAATCCACCACCAGTGTGAACAACGCCCTGCGCGGCAAGGACGCCGACGCCGTTGATCCGGGCATCCGCTTCAAGAACATTCACTACTTTGCCGCGGGCGCAACCATCTTCGGCGGAGAAACCCTCGGCGCCTACCAGTACGAGGGCAAGGAGTATGTGGGACAGAACATGCACGCCGACGAAGCAGCGGGCAAGCTGAACAAGTGCGCCGACTGTCACGACGTCCACGCGCTTGAGCCCAAGGTCGAAGCCTGCGAGACCTGTCACGATACCACCGACCCGACCGCCATCCGTGAGACCGATGTGGATTACGACGGCGATGGCGACGTGACCGAAGGCATCAAGGGCGAGATTGACACCCTGGCAGAAGCACTCTATGCCCAGATCCAGACCTACGCAGCCGCGAACGGCGGCGAGCTCAAGTACGACGGGCACGCCTATCCGTACTTCTTCGGAGCCGACGGCAAAGCCTACGCCGCCTGGACCCCGCGCCTGCTCCGCGCCGCATTCAACTACCAGTACAGCCAGAAAGACCCCGGCGCTTACGTGCACAACCCGAAATACATCATCCAGATCCTGATCGACTCGATCGAAGACCTGGGTGGCAGCGTGAGCGCGTACACGCGCCCGTAAGCCGTACTGCAACAAAAAGATGGCGGGCAGGAATGCCTGCCATCTTTTTTAATCATACAATTTGTGTGATATTAGGCACTTCATTCGTCTGACAACCCCCCGTAAAATTGGGGCAATTCCCCCATGACATTATTTGGGAATATAATAACAGGAATTATCCGAATTTACTTTATCGAAGGAGAATGTGATGCACCAAAGGAAAACAATTCGCCCGCCTCACATTTGGACCGTGAGCCTGCTCCTCGGACTTGGGCTTTTCGTCCTCGCCCTGGCAGTGTTTGCTTCGCCCGCCCAAGCAGCCCCCACAGCCGGTCCCGCGATGCAGGACAACAAACCCTCGAACGATTTTTGTCTCGCCTGCCACCAGCAGGAAGGACAGGATAAAACCCTGGGCAGCGAATCCCTCCCGGTCACCATCAACCCCACGCAGTTCGGCTTGTCCATTCACGCCGAAGAAGGGCTGCTCTGTGTGGACTGTCACACCGCCATCAGCGATTACCCACACCCCGACGTCAAAGCGAGGTCCATCCGCTCTTACCAATTGACCTTCACAGAGACATGCAAGGAATGTCACGAAGACCAATACCAGGCCGCGCACGACAGCGTCCATCAAGCCGCCCTGGATGCGGGCAATGAAAACGCCCCGATCTGCGCCGACTGCCATAACCCCCACACGCAGGGACGCGTCATCGGCAAGGAAAGCGGACAGTTGACCATCGCCGCCCGCAGAGACGTGCCCGCCACCTGCGCCAAGTGTCACACCGACGTGTACGATACCTACAAAAGCAGCGTGCATGGCAGCGCCCTCGCCGATGGCAACACCGACGTGCCCACCTGCACCGATTGTCACGGTGTACACAACATTGGCGACCCCGCCGCCGCCGCCTTCCGCAACAACACCCCTGCCCTCTGCGCCGACTGTCACGACAACGAAGAGATCATGAACAGGTACGGCGTCTCCACCGACGTGCTCGAAACCTACGTGGCAGACTTCCACGGCACCACCACGACCCTCTTTGAACAGCAGTTTCCCGGACAGGCTATCAACACCGCCGTCTGCACCGACTGCCACGGCGTGCACGACATCTCCAAGCCCGACAACCCCGAAACCGGCATCGCCATGCAGGAAAACCTGCTCGCAAAATGCCAGCGCTGCCACCCCGATGCCACCGCCAACTTCCCCGCCGCGTGGATGGGTCACTACCAGCCCAGCCCGGAGCATTACCCCATCGTCTATTACGTCAACCTGTTCTACAAAATCTTCATCCCCGCAGTGCTTGGCGGCATGATCCTCTTTATTCTCACCGATATATATCGGCGCATCCTCGACCGCGTCAAAGGAGTCAGGCGCTCATGAACAAGATAACACAAACCTACCTGCGCTTCCCGCTTGCGCGCCGCATCGAACATTGGATGATGATGCTCTCTTTCACCGTGCTCGGTCTCACCGGCCTGCCGCAGCGTTTCCCCGACGCCGGTCTTTCACAAGCCATCCTGGGCGCTTTGGGCGGCATCGAAGGTTTGCGCACCATTCACCACACCGCCGCCATCGTCATGATGTTCGGCACCGCCTGGCATATCCTGGTGATGGGGTACAGCGTCTTCGTCCTGCGCGACAAGATGTCCATGCTGCCCACCTTGCAGGATGCGAAAGATGCGATTCAGGCGTTGCTGTACAACATTGGGCTCGCCAAAACCTACCCGCAAATGGGGCGCTACACCTTTGAAGAAAAAATGGAATACTGGGCGTTCGTCTGGGGCGCGGTGGTCATGGGCATCACCGGCTTCATGATGTGGAACCCGATCACCGCCACCCGTTACCTGCCCGGCGAGTTCGTGCCCGCCGCAAAGGCGGCGCACGGCAACGAAGCCGTGCTGGCGGTGCTTGCCATCATCATCTGGCACATGTACGGCGTACACATCAAACGCTTCAACAAAGCCATGTTCACCGGCAGGATGACCGAAGAGGAAATGCTCCACGAACATCCGCTCGAACTGGCGGATATCAAAGCCGGGATCACAGACCGCCGTCCCGACGCGGCGACGCTTCGCAAGCGCAAGATGATCTACTACCCCATCGCCGCCGTCCTGACCCTGGGCATGCTCGCCGGAATCTTCGGCTTTATCAACGCCGAAGAGACCGCCATCACCACCGTTGCCCCCATCACGGAATCGGCGCCGCAAGACCCCGGAACGACGCCATAACGTTGGAAACGAAACTGGGTGTGTGTTGCGCACGCCCGGTTTTTGTTTTACAGAAACGCCTCCCAACCCAGTTGTTCAGTTTTGCATATCGGAGGGCAAAATGAAAATTCGGGAACGAGTAAAAAAGTTCTTCTTTCCTGCGCCGGATTCGCCGCGCTGGATCCTTCTGCTCCCATACATCACACTGATCGTTGCGGCGCTGGCGACTGCCTTCGGGGGAATCCATGCGTGGGAATACACCAACTCCCCGGCGTTTTGCGGGACCACCTGCCACACCATGCCCCCGCAAAACACCGTCTATAAAGAGTCGCCGCACTCGAATGTCACCTGCGAGGAATGTCACATCGGGCGCGCCTCCTTCCTCGATCAGGCTTCCCGAAAAACACAGGGCATCAAGGAGACCTATTACCAGATCTTCAAACTCTACGAGTTTCCGATCCGCGCCAAGGCTCTGCGCCCCTCCCGCGACACATGCGAGACCTGCCACCGCCCCGAAACCTTTTCAGACGACAGCCTGCGCCGCATCAACCGCTTCGAGAGCGACCTTGAAAACACCGCCACGACCATCTACCTCATCATGAAAACCGGCGGCGGGGATGCGCGGCAGGGAAACGCCCGCGGCATTCACTGGCACATCACCAACAAGATCTTGTTCTACGCAGACGATGAGTTGAGCCAGGAAATTCCCTACGTCCGCGTGTACAACGAGGATGGCACGTACATCGAATATACGGATATCGAGTCCGGCTTCGACCCGTCCACCGTGAAGGAAGAGGACCTCAAACAGATTGACTGTGTCACCTGCCATAACCGCGTCACCCATAACTTCCAGCCTCCGTACAAATCGGTGGATCAATCCATGGCGGCGGGGCGGATTGACCCCTCCATCCCTTTGATTCATGCCAAGGCGGTGGAGATCCTTTCCGCCGAATACGCCTCACGCGACGAGGCAATGAAAGCGATTGCAGACCTGGAAGAGGATTACAAACGCAACCTGTTCGATTACTACAGCCGGAACGGGGAGAAAATCAAAAGCGCGGTCGCCGAGATTCAAGCCATCTACGACCGGACGGTTTTCCACGACCAGAAAATTGATTGGACCACCTACCCCAACAACCTCGGACACATCGAATCGCCGGGTTGTTTCCGCTGTCATGATGGCAGGCACCTGAACGAAAACGAAGAAGCGATTCGCCTCGAATGTAATATCTGTCACGCCATTCCGGTGGTGGCGGGCGTGGACGATTTCGTGACCAACATCGAAATCAGCAGCGGACCCGAACCCGAGAGCCATCTCAACCCCAACTGGATCAGCCTGCATAACCAGGCGATCGGTCCCTCCTGCGCGAACTGCCATTCCACCAAGGACCCTGGCGGCACGAGCAATACTTCGTTCTGTTCGAACAGCGCATGTCACGGCAGCGTCTTCACCTTTGCGGGGTTTGACGCCCCCGCCTTGCGCGAGATCATCAAGAGCCAGCTGCCGCCGCCCGAGCCCGCGCTCGAAGTCCCGCCGCTGACCGGCGACCCCACATACGAAAACTACATCGGCATCCTGTTCACGGTCAAATGCACGGAATGCCACACGGAAGGCGAAGCCGCGCCGGAGGGTCTCGATCTCTCTTCCTACGGCGCCGCCATGCGCGGCGGCGATAACGGACCGGTCATTCTCCCCGGCAGCCCGGCAAACAGTCCGCTGGTCATCGTGCAATCCGAAGACCACTTCGTCAACTTTACGGCGGAGGAACTTCAGAACGTGATTGATTGGATCAATAATGGAGCGCCTGAAAAGTAATTCGTAACCGATGCTGCGCAGTTTGCCCGCGCGCAAAATTTATTTTGCGATACTGGTTGCCAAAATCAATTTTGAAACTTCATCATGTTGCTTTGCACGGACGGGATGAATCTCGCGGCACGAGGCTGACGGCAGCCGAAACAATGCAAAAGAGCCGCCCGCAATGGAACGGCTCTTTTTGTTTTCAGAAGTTACGCATCACGCATTTCGGATTGCCTCCCCCGCCTGCACCGTCACCACGTCGTGTTCTTCGCTGGCAATGCGGTGATCCACGATCCGCAGGTATTTCACGCCGACGGAGAACGCCAGCAGACCGAAGGCGATGATGCCGATGCCGGTCACCCATTCGACCAGCGCGGGCGTGTAGGTGGTGTAGTTCACGATCATCTCGCCGGGGGTGTACGGGATGACCGCCAGGAAGCCGACGATGTTCGTATCGAAGCGGAAGGCAACCACGCCGCCCACGATCATTGCCAGGGCGAGCATCCGCCAAAGGGGAGTCTGACGCGCGGGATGATAGAGCAGCAAAATGGTGGGAAGAAGCGCACCCACGAGCATTTCACCGACCCAGAAGTTGAAGGAGAGCGTCCCCCTGGTGAGCAGTTCGAATCCTTCCGTCCTGCCGGGTTCGTAGGTGTAGGTTTGGGAGAGCCAGTCCCAGAAGCGCCAGTAGAGGTAGGCGATCATCATGTAGCCGAGGAACCGGGCAACGCGCTCGATTAACACATCGTTGACTTTGGCTTTGGAGGTGAGCCGCGCCGCCAGCATGGACGCCAGCAGGGTGAGCGCAATTCCGCCGAGGATGGCGGTGAACATGAACAGTACCGACATCTCCGGGCGATACCAGATCGGGCGGGCTTTGATGACGCCGTAAACCGCGCCCAGCGAGGATTGGTGCAGACTGGACAGCGCCAGGCCGAATATGGCAAGCACCGGCGCGTAGTGGTGAAGGTGTTCCATCCTTGCGGAAAGACGCGGGAACTTTTTTCGCAGCCATTCGAACGATGCCAGGATGGGCATGACCTCGAGCAGGAGCACGGTGAAGTACAAGCCCACGCACATGGTCACTTCCCAGAGCAGGGAGTGGGTGTTCCAGAAAACGAACGACTTCCAGAAACGATCGGGGCGCCCGATGTCGAGCAGGAGCGCCATCATCGCCATGCTGTAACCGGTGAAGCCGATGAAGGTGGCGGTGCGCGCAATGGGTTCGTAGCGTTTGAGCCCAAAGAGATAGACCGCCGCGCACATGCTGAACGCGCCCGCGCTCAAGGCGATGGCGGAGAGGTCAATGGTGATCCACAAGCCCCAGGGCACGAGGTCGGTCAGATTGGTGATGACCAGTCCCTTCCAAAAGACCAGGATGCCGCCGATAAGCGCCGAGAACAGAATCACACCGAGGAAGGCGAGCCATAGACCCCAGGGGGTGAAGATGTTTTCACGGATGGTTCTAATGATGGTTTTCATGTCAGCCCTCCACGACCCTGTTTTCGGTCACGGGCAGGTAATACACTCGCGGATTGGTCCCCAGATTCTCGCGCAGGCGGTAGGAAGGATGTTTCTTCAAAACCTGGCTGACGTTTGAGTTCGGGTCGTTGAGGTCGCCGAAGATGCGCGCTCCCGTCGGGCAGCCGACCACACAGGCGGGGGTCGCGGCGGCATCCACGCCGGGCTTGAGCCCAAGCGACATGCCGCGGTCAATGCGCTGGTAGCAGAACGAGCATTTCTCCGGCACCCCGCGCGGACGGCGTTCCACATCCGGGTTGCCCCATTCGGGCACGGCGGGATTCTCGCCGGTGAAGGCTTCCCAGTTGAAGGCGCGCGCGTCGTACGGACACGCCACCATGCAATACCGGCAGCCGATGCACTTGTCATAGTCCATCATCACGATCCCATCGTCGCGGTAGTAACTGGCGCCCACCGGGCAGACCTCCACGCAGGGCGCGTTTTCGCACTGCATACAGGGGCGCGGCAGGTAGACCATCCTGCCATCCACTTCGCCGGCTTCCAGCACTTTATTCCAATCCAGGTCCGGGTTGATGTCGTTGTTGGCGTGGCATACCAGGTTGCATTGTCCGCAGCCGGTGCACTTGGATTGGTCAATGACCATCGCCCACTGGTGTTCGCCTTGCGCACCGCCGGAGGCTTCCGCCTCCTGAACCAGGCGCGTGCCGGCGGCGACCGCCAGTCCAACCGCGGAGAGTTTGATGAAATCGCGGCGGTTGAATTTATTTTCCGTCATGGCGTACCTCCTCCGATTTCCTCAGCGCGGCGCGATACCCCTTCTCGAGCCAGGGCGCCAGCAGCATGCCTGCCGCGAGCCCCACCAGGGCGGCAATGCCTGCATAACCGATGGGCGAAACCGGGGTCGGTTCCGGTGTGATGGAAGATAACTCCGCGGCAGGCGTTGGCGCGGCGGCGGTCGGCTCCACAGCGATGGCGGTGGCGGATTGTTTCGTCGCCGCGGCTTCACCGTCGCCGTGCATTTGCTCGGCATGGCACGCCGTGCAGGTCTGGATGCTGGCTTTGAACGAGTGATCGGCGACCTGATGAATCTCGTTATCGCCGCTCTCCAGATGTTCGAGGTGGCAGTCAATGCAGTTGATGCCCTCCTTGCTGTGCACAGAATACGGGAAGTCCATGCTGGCTTCCTCGTGACAGCTGATGCACAGGTTGGAGGCATCTTTGAAAGTCTGTTCCTTCAAGTTGACCGTGACTTTCAAAGAGGCGTTGTGCGGGTCGTGGCAGTTGGTGCAGTCCATGCCCGCCGCGTAGTGGGTGCTTCCCTCCCATTCCTCGAAACCAAAACGCGCGTCGGTGTGGCACGTTCCGCACGTCCCGCCGGTCACATCTGCACTCATGGTGGTGCGGGGGTGTTCGCCGCCTTCATCCACGTGGCAGGCGGCGCAGGTCACGCCGTCCTCCGCCCAGGTGCCGGTGGTTTCATCGTAGCCGGTCACATGGCAGGCAAGGCAGGCGGTGGGCTTGCCCTGGTCCGTCCAGGCATTGACAAAAATGGGATCGTTGGTGGCATTCCCATGCGCGCCGTTTTGCCAGCTCATCTGGAACGCCTCATGACAATCGGCGCAGGTTTCCTCACCGGCGGCGGGCGGGGTTGCATCCTGCGCCGAAGCGGCAACGAGAGTAACGCCCGCAAACACCAGGGCGACCAGCATGGCAAACAAAAACTTTTCAAAACGAGAGAACATTATTGAACCTCCTATTAAGCGTGGGATATGGCGGGTTTCGCTTCGGGAACCGGCGCGGCGAGGAAAACCTCGCACTCCAGGCACGCTTCCCGCAAATAACCGTTGGACAGGCGGTGCGTCTGCCAGCAGGGTATGCCGCTTTCGGCGGCTTTGGTTTTGATCTCCTCCACAGAAAGACCCTGCTCCTTCCAGCAGGGCGTTTCATCCTTCACCAACAGGCTGCGTTCCAGTTCGGCTTCCTTTTGCCAGCGCGCATCCAGCCGGCGCAGGGCAATCACGACCAATACAGTCAGCAGAAGAGGAACGCCCAGGCGAAGCAGAAGACCGACCACAAAGGCCAGAATGGGCGTCAGCGTATCCATCATGCACCTCACGACTTCAGCCAGTAATTGGCGTTATGACGGCGGAACCATTCACCCGCCAGCAGGAGCAACCCGAACGGGATGATCAGGCGGACCAGGAACAGCAGCAGGATAATCTCAATACCGTTCATCGCAATCTCCTTTCTTTCTCTGCCCCCACTATATGACTCCCTTAAAGGAAAGTAAATTCGTACTTAACCCCATTTTCAGATTGAACTCCCCGCATCTTTTTGGACCTCAAACCTGCGGCAAACACCCCATGCTTTTTTCACCCTTTGGGGTTTTCACCCCATTCGCTCCCGCGAAAAAAGACCCCCATCACCGGGAGCCTTCACCTGCAACCTGTAACCTGTAACCTGCAACCCTACGCCTTGATAATCCCCTTCCGAATCGCATACCGTACCAGTTCGGAGCGCGAATGCAGGCTCAACTTGCGCATGATGTTCTCGCGGTGACGTTCCACCGTTTTCGGGCTGATGA
The DNA here is from genome assembly GCA_024434165.1 of Chloroflexota bacterium. Lineage (GTDB taxonomy): Bacteria > Chloroflexota > Anaerolineae > Anaerolineales > Villigracilaceae > Villigracilis. The sequence goes on from QMIW01000039.1 coordinate 17,424, forward strand.
CCAGCGCGGCGGCGATCTCATCGTTGCTTGCGCCCTCCGCCAGTTGGGTCAACACCTCGCGTTCGCGTTCGGTCAGACCGTCGAGGCTCACCTTTTCCTCCGCCGTCCGCTCGGCATTGAAGAAGTCGCGCACGAGCAGTTTGGCGAGGGATGGATACAGATACACCTCGCCCTTTGCCGCCGCGTTGATGGCGGTGATCAACTCTTCGGGCGCGGCGCGTTTGGGTACATAGCCCGAGGCGCCTGCGTTCAGCATTTGGAAGAAGTATTCCTCGTCCTCGTGAATGGTCAGCGCCACCACGCTCACTTCCGGGAATTTCGCCTTGATGACGCGCGTGGCTTCGATGCCGGTCTTGTCGGGCAGACCGATATCCATCAGGATGACGTCGGGTCGGACGCGCTCGGTCTCGGTCAGCGCCTCTGCCGCCGAACCAGCCTCGCCCACGATTTCCATATCCTTCTGCCCGCTGATGAGCATCTTCAACCCCGAACGCACCACCGCGTGGTCGTCCACCAAAAGCAATCGAATCGTCATATCGGTTCTCCCGTCTTCACCGCTTCATAGGGTATGACCGCTTCCACTTCCGTGCCATAATCGGGGCGCGAATGGATTTCCACCGTCCCGCCCAGCAGCGCGGCGCGTTCGCTCATGCCCGCCAGCCCAAGCGAGACCCGCCCGCCCCGATTTCGGACCGCGTCCATGTCGAAGCCGACGCCGTTATCGCGCACCAGAATATGCACCGATTTCTCCCGATATTCCAGGTGAATGCCCGCGTTCGTGGCGCGCGAATGTTTGATGATGTTGTTCATTGCCTCCTGGATGATGCGGAACACGGCGATCTTGACCGTTTCATCGAGCGGGCGTTCCTCGCCGGAAATATCCAGCCGGATGCCCAGGTTGAACATTTCGTGCAGGCGGCTCGTGTACCACCTCAATGTGGAGGATAAGCCCAAATCGTCCAGGTGGGCGGGCCTGAGGTCCGCAATGATGCGCTGCAGTTCGCGCAGGGCATCCGAGGTGAGGGATTGCAGCTGGTCCAGCGTGTCGCGTTTCTCCGATCTGCTTTTTATTTCGTCGGAAAGTCCGCGCAGACCCATGCCGATGGCAGTAAGCGACTGGCCCGTCTCATCGTGCAGGTCGCGCGCAATGCGCTGGCGTTCCGCCTCCTGCGCCGCCACCACCTTGCGGAATAACTCCGCCCGCAGGGCTTCCCGTTCGCGCGCTTCGTGCAGACGCGCCTCCTGCAGGTCTGCAATCTTGCGGTCGCTTTCCACCTGGAACGCCCGCAAAAAACGGATGACGAACACCGCCGCAAAGACCGCCGTCACCGCGCGCAGGAGTTGGATGGGAAAACCGAAGACCTCAAGAAATAGATCTGAGTTGATGATGGTGGAGGGCGGCAGTGCGCTTGGTTTTGTGAAGAGCTGCCCCACCAGGCTGTACCAGCCGAACGCCACCGAAGCCCACAGACTGTCGCGCCCGAAGCGCACCAGCCCGGCGCGGCGGAATGCGCGCTGCTGGACGACCAGCCCCGCCGCGGCGAGCAGACCCGCCGGTATCGCCAGCGAATAGCGCGTCCACACATCGGTGATGTCGGCGATGGCTTCGGTCGGATACATATTCCTGAATTGGAGCAAGCCCGCCACCCACACCGCCTCCAGCGCGAGCGGAATGATGAGACTCACCCGCCAGGTGGATTCGCTCCCCAGAACAAGGTAGGAGCCGAATGCCGCCAGCGAGAGAAAGGAGAACGCCAGGATCGAAAGTTCGATGACCGGCATCAGCGCGAAAAAGACGCTGTCGAAATGCCCCATGACTTTGAACATTTCCAGCCACTCGTGCGCCGCATGGACCAGCCCAAACCCCGCCAGCGGGCGCAGCGCCATGCGCAGGCGCGCATCGGTGGAACGCCCGCCCTCCATTGCCACCAACAGACCCATGCTGAAGAAAGCGAGTCCGTAAAAAAAGTAAATGACAATGAAAGGGATGGGGGTCATGGGCGTTCGGAAAGGGGCGAAGCGCTTCCTATTCCTCCTGGCGGCGCAGGCGCGCGCCGCAGGTACGGCAGAAGCGGTCGCCCGCTTTGGCGCGCGTGCCGCACTGCGGACAGTAATGTTCCGCACTGCCCTCTTCGGATTCGTCGCGTGAATGACTGCGGCGGCGCGGACGTTTTGAAGTGAAGCGCCCCGCCTGCCAGTAATAGATAAAGCCGCCCAAAATCATCACCACGCCCAACCCGCCGATGATGTACGGCAGGGTGTTGTTCAAGGAAACCCTGCCCGGCGTATTTTCATCCACAGGCGCGGCGGGCTGAACCTCGAACCTGGAAGCGCTCAACGCATCGGTGGTCTTCTCGTAACTCAACTGAAACGAAAAACGTTCCCCTGCCGGGACGGCGCCCACCGCGGAAAAGTAATATTGCATCTCATCGGGATGTACGCCGTCGTCCTGCAACGGAAGCGAACTGGTAAATTGGGTCGCGTCGAACGGCACCTGGAAGATGACCGTCAGTTCTTCGACCGCATAGTCGCCTGTCCACTCGTACGAGAACGAACGCGCGGGACCTTCCTTTATCAATTGCGGGTCGTAATATTCCAGTTGAATCGCAGGTCCTGTGACGTTTACGGTCAGCACCAGCCCCTCGTCTGCGATGCGGGTCGTATATTCCACCCCTTGATCTGTTACGGTTTCCAGGGTTTGTCCGATGGCAATGGTGTGCAGAGAGGCGTCAGCCGGGAGGCGGAAATCCATCTGGACGGGAAATGAAGGCGCATTGACAAGCGCATGATAGATCACCAGCATATCCGCCCTGTCGTATTCGGGCCACAGGCTGATATCCAAACGTTGAATCGTGACTTGTCCCTGTGCGGCGGCGGCATGGGGGAAGAGCAGGGCAATCCCCAGCACGATCATCAAAACCCATTTGCGCATGGCTGGAACCTCCAATAAAAGAGTTTCCAATATCTTACCATGCGCCATTTTCAACGTGGGCAAATGAAATCACCAAGTATTGCGGATAAATGTCACCCTTTTTGACCGGTAGGGGCGCAAGCCGCTGCGCCCCTTTCGATCACATTGCCTTCACCAGCTGCCAGCACGCACGGTTGTACGGCGTGGGGATGCCGTGCTCCTCGCCGCGTTTGGCTACTGCGCCGCTGATGGCGTCAATCTCGGTGGGGGCGCCGCGCCGCACATCCTGGAACATGGACGAGAGATTCTTCGCCGTCTTGCGCGCCACTTCCTCCACCGCTTCGATCGGATTGCTGAACGGCAAATGGACGCGCTCTGCCTGCGCCACTTCCGCCGTCTCGCGCGCCAGCGCAGACATCGCCTTCCGCGCCCACGGGTGCGACAACAGCTCGCCGTTCGGAACCCGGAGCAGCGCCGTCAGCGGGTTGATTGCCGCATTGATCACCAGTTTGCCCCACATGAGCGAGCGGGTATCCTGGACGATCTGCAAATTGAAGTTGGACGACCGAAGAGCCGCCTCGAGCGGACCGAGAGCCTGATTCTGTTCCAGCGAGAGGATTCCCTCGCCGCCGATTTTCACCAGACCCGGTCCCACCAGCGTGGCTCCGGTGGTGGTCACGCCGAGGGCGACGCGCTCCGCCCCGAGGTCCCGCGCGAGCGTTTCGCGGTTGCCGAGTCCGTTTTGCAGGGTCAACGCCACGCCCTCGGGGGCGAGAACATCCTTCAACTGACGGGCGACGCGCTCCGTCTGCCATGATTTGACGAGCACAATGGCGTGCTTCGCGCCGCTCACTTCGCGCGGGTCGTTCGTCGCATGGACGCGAAAGGCGTGTTCCTTCCCGTCCGCATCCACGATGCGCGCGCCCTTCTCCTTCAGCGACGCCAGCCCGTCCTTCCACGTCCCCAGCATGGACACGTTATGCCCCGCCTCGCTCAACCGCGCCGCGAAGAGCGTGGCAAGCGCGCCGGTGCCTACTAATAAAATCGAGTGTTTCATTTCGACATCCTTTTATGCGTCACGAATTACCCAATTACGTAATTGGGTAATTAACCCGAGTTGCTGCCTTGGTTTCAAGAGGCTTCCCTCACCCCAAACTAGGTTATACCTTCTGGGATGACTTCCCCCTCTCCCGATGGGAGAGGGCAGGGTGAGGGCTTTGGGCGGGAAACCTAGAAAATCTATTGGAAGGTGGCAACTTGAGTTAATTATGTAATTCGCAGGAACTCATTCCACTCCTCATCGCTCATTTCAACGGTGTGTTCCTCGGCGGGAAAGCGTTTGGTTTCCACGTCGTCAATGTATTCAACGAATGCCTGCTTCATGACCTCGTGCAGGTTCGCATACTTCTTGACGAATTTGGGCGTGAAGCGGTCGAACAGACCCAGCAGGTCGTGCGTGACCAGCACCTGACCGTCGCAGCCCGCGCCCGCACCGATGCCGATGGTTGGAATGGAAATCTGTTTGGAGATCACCTCCGCCAGCCGCGCCGGGACCGACTCGAGCACCAGGCTGAACGCGCCCGCTTCTTCGAGGATCTTCGCATCTTCGAGCAGGCGTTTCGCCGCCGAGGCGGTTTTGCCCTGCGCACGGAATCCACCCAGCTGGTTCACAGATTGCGGCGTCAGCCCGAGGTGTCCCATTACGGGTATGCCTGCGCCCACAATCGCGCGGACGGCATCCGCCCGCTCGCGTCCGCCCTCGAGTTTGACCGCATCCATGCCGCCCTGCTGCAGGAAGCGCCCGGCGTTGCGCACGGCTTCGTCCACGGAAACCTGGTAGGACATGAACGGCATGTCGCCGATGAGCAGGGACGACTTTGCGCCGCGAGCCACCGCACGCGCGTGATGGAGCATCTCCTCCATCGTGACGGGCAGGGTGTTCTCGTAGCCCAGCACCACCATCGCGAGCGAATCGCCCACGAGAATGGCATCCACTCCCGCCTTGTCCATCGCCAATGCGGTGGGATAGTCGTAGGCGGTGAGCATCGTGATCGGCTCGCCGCGTTCCTTCTTCTGGCGGAACGTGAGAGTCGTCACTTTCTTTCGTTGTGACGTGCTTGTGGAAATGGTTGTGGTTGACATGGTACCCTCCGGTAAAGGTAGAGTCCGATTTTTGCCCTGTTCCAATCCTTTGATTTTTACAGGATGAACGGGGTGCGTGCCATGCCCCTGGTTTGCACGCGGCTTCGGTTGGATACGATTCGCCGTCGCGTTCGCGCGGATACGTGCGGCACTCCCATTATTCCATATTTTTGTTTTTTCGCCTATAATAAATTTATCAGAACTTTGTCTCAAAAACTATCACGCTTCCACGAAGGAGAATCATCCATGCGTAGAATGTTCGGCTTCTTAATGGGAATTTTTGTGGGCGGGCTGGTCGGCGCCGTGGTGGCGCTTCTGCTTGCCCCCGAGTCCGGTGAAACCCTGCGCGGACAATTGCGCGAGCGCGGACAGAACTTCCTCAATGACATTCGCCACTCGGCAGATGCACGCCGCATCGAACTGCGCCGCCGCCTGGATACTCTGAGAGCGCCAAGGGAATTTTGAGGCGCGGGCAGGGAAACAGGTGGACAAGTAAACAGGTAAACAGGTAGACAAGGAAGCAAGTACACAGGTGGATAAACACCTGACTATCTGTGTGCCTGTGTACTCACCATCACCGCCCTGTAAAACTCTCCCACCCTCTTCATATTTGCCCCGAACTCCGCCCGGGCGGAGATGATGTTCGCATTGAGACCTGCAGCTTCGCGCCGCAGGTCTTCTCTTTCCAAGCCGAGCAGAATCGCATCTGCAATGGACTGCGGGTCGGCGGGATTCACCAGCAAGCCGTTTTGCCCGTGCGTGATCCACTCGCGAATGGACTCCAGATCGCCCGCGACCGGAAAACAGCCGCACGCCATCGCTTCGAGCAGGGAATTCGGCGTGCCGTCGTGAACGCTCGGCGAAACCACGACCTGCGCGCCGCGAAAGACCTCGCCCATCTTCTCGTGCGGGAAGGCGGGTAATAATTCCACTGCATGTTCGATTCCAAGTTCTTTTACCCAGCTCATCGCCTGCGGCTCGCCCTGCATTCCCGTGCAAAGGAACTTCGTCTCCGGGCGTTTTGCCAGCGCCAGCGGGATGGCTTTGAAGAACGAATCATTGCGGACATATGGACGTACCCCGCGCGGATTGATCACAACCGGATTCTTTACCGGCTCCTCCGGCGGATAAAAAACCCCGCCTCGGACTCCGCCGTTGCCTGGCGCGACCAACGCGGGCTTTTCCCCGCTCAAGCCCCACTCCCGCGCAAGCCGCACATCGCGCTGCGTATCGGCATGGAGCGCATCTGCCGCCTTCATCACCTGTTTGGTGTACAGCCTCATCAGCGGCGTGGATGGCGCGTGCAGGGTGAAGTCGTTGCCCCAGATGGAGACGAGAAAGGCAGGGCGGATAACGAGACCTTGCAGGGCAGAGGCGGTCAGCATCCCTTCATACGGCACACGCATGGCGTGGACGAGATCGGGGCGGACCTCGTTGATGAAGGCGCGTAACCTGCGCGCGGATGCGGGAATGGTCAAGGGACCGAGCCACTGCCGGATTTGGGTGCGCAGGCTCAGGGTCCGGGAGGAGGCGGTGGAGGGGGCGGAGGTGCGCTTTTTGGCGGCAGAAAAAGCAACGGGCGTAAATTCCAGCCGCTGAACCGGAAAGTCCAAATCGTCGCAGGCGAAGGTGGAGGCTATGAATACTTCGTCGCCCCGTCCGGCAAAATAGCGCATCCAACTGCGGGAAATAGGCGAACGGGCGTCAGTTACGAAAAGCAGGCGCATCTCTCAAATTATACTCATTGCCCTCCTTCATGAGACGTAGTATATTTAAGCCATGAGCAAGGGACGCGTTCTTATTGTTGAAGATAATATGGATACCTACGAGTTGGTGAAATTCATTCTCGAGAAGAGCGGGTATGATACTTTCCTCGCAATGAATGGACGCGACGGTGTGAACGCTGCCAGCAAACAAAAACCGGACCTGATCATCATGGACCTGCAAATGCCCGAGATGGACGGCTGGACGGCGACGCGCCTGATCAAAGGAAATATCCACACAGCAGATATCCCATTGATTGCGTTGACTGCGCACGCCCTGCCCGGCGACCGTCAGCGCGCGATGGATTCAGGCTGCGATGAGTACATTACCAAACCGATGGATTTACTCGAATTGGTGGAAACCGTGGACCGCTGGATGACCCGGCAACATTCCACGTAATCTTTTTCGACCCCTGGCTCCTTCATCCGCAGAGGGCGCAGAAGGCATTGTCTCTGCATCAGGAACATTTGCGGAACATTCAATTTCAAGAGCCAAATCTTTCAATCAAGAGGAAACAAAGCATGAAACAAATTTGTGTCGTCGGCGTGGGATACGTCGGTCTGGTAACTGCGGCATGTTTTGCCGACCTGGGGAACCGTGTTGTTGCGCTGGATGTGAACGAACACCGGGTGGAAAATCTCAAAAAGGGCATCATGCCCATCTACGAACCGGGGCTGGATGAATTGGTCAAACGCAACATGAAGGCGGGACGCATCCGTTTCACCACCTCCTACCAGGAAGCCTTGAAAGGCGCGGAATATGCCTTCATTGCAGTGGGCACACCCTCCGGCTCCGATGGCGCGGCGGATTTGCAGTATGTCGCCGCCGCCGCACGATCCATTGCGGAGAATATGACCGCACCGCTCGTCATCATCAACAAATCCACGGTTCCGATCGGAACCGGCGACTGGGTGGCGGACATTGTGAAAGGCGCCCAGCCGAAGCCGATTGACTTTTCGGTGGTCTCGTGCCCGGAATTTTTACGCGAAGGTTCCGCCATCGGCGATTTTATGAATCCGCACCGCACGGTGATCGGTTCGCTCGACCGCGACGCCGCGAACAAGGTGGCGCACCTGCACCTGCCCCTGCGCGCGCCCATCGTCATCACCGATTTGCGCACGGCGGAGATGATCAAGTACGCCAGCAACGCCTTCCTCGCCACCAAGATCTCGTTCATTAACGAACTCGCCGATCTGTGCGAACGGGTCGGCGCGGATGTGAAGGAGGTGGCGGCGGGCATGGGCTACGACGCGCGCATCGGGCGTCACTTTTTGGATGCCGGGCTGGGCTGGGGCGGTTCGTGTTTCCCCAAGGACGTGGAGGCGCTCGCCTTCATGGCAAAGGAGGAAAACCTGGAGCCTGTCATCCTCAACAGCGTGATGAAGGTCAACTATGACCGCCGCAAAACCGCCGTGAAACATGTGGAAGCCATGCTGGGCGGCAGTTTGAAAGGCAAAACCATCGGGCTGCTTGGGCTGGCGTTCAAGCCCAACACCGACGACATGCGCGATGCGCCGTCCATCACCATCGCCGAGACGCTGGTGGAGGCGGGCGCGAAAGTCCGCGCGTATGACCCGGTGGCGGTGGAGGTTGCGCGCCCCATCCTGCCGGCGGTGGATATGTTTGATGAGCCGTACAGGATGGCGCAGGGCTGCGACGCGTTGATGGTCATCACGGAATGGAACGAGTTCAAACAACTCGACCTCGAAAAGGTCAAAAGCCTGCTTAAATCTCCGGTGATATACGATGGGCGCAACATCTATGAACCTGCCCTGATGAATGAAATGGGCTTCACCTACCGCGCTGTTGGACGTTAGTCAATTCGTTTGTTAGCCTGATAGTCTGTTGGTCGAATAGTCGGATAGTCGAATGGTCGAATAGTCGGATAGTCTGTTGGTCGAATGGTTGGATAGTCTGTTGGTCGAATAGTCGGATAGTCTGTTGGTCGAATAGTCGGATAGTCGAATGGTCGAATAGTCGGATAGTCTGTTGGTCGAATGGTTGGATAGTCTGACCAAGCGGCTACAAGACCATTCGACCAAGCGACTACAAGACTAAGCGACCACCCGACCATTCGACCAAATGACCAAGCGACTACAAGACTAAACGACCACCCGACCAAATGACCAAGCGACTACGAGACTAAGCGACCACCAGACCACCCAACTACATGACTCATCCTCCTGTTTGCAATTACGAAGGCTCCGATTACCAGCAATCCTTCTGGGAGCAGGGCGGGCGCGAATACGAAGACCGCGCCGAAGCCATCGCCTTGAAGCGGCTGCTGCCCAAAAGCGGACGCCTCCTGCTCGAACTGGGCGCGGGCGCCGGGCGCAACACGCCGCGTTATGCCGGGTTTGAACGCATCGTCGTCCTGGATTATTCGACCACGCAACTGGCGCAAGCCCAGCAGAGATTGGGACGCTCCGAAAAATACGTCTACGTCGCGGCAGACGTGTACCGCCTCCCTTTTCGGGACGGGTTGTTCGATTCCGCGACGATGATCCGCGTCCTCCATCACATGGCGGATGCGCCCCGGGCGCTGGCACAGGTGAGGAACATTTTACAGCCGGGGGCGGTCTTTATTCTCGAATTCGCCAACAAACTCAACCTCAAGGCAATTCTGCGCTACCTGCTCGGCAGACAAGCGTGGAACCCCTTCACGCCGGAACCGGTGGAGTTTGTGGAATTGAATTTCGACTTTCACCCTGGAGCCGTCCGCGATTGGCTTCGCGGGCTTGGCTTCACCATCGAAAAAACGCTGACGGTTTCGCATTTCCGGCTGGGGATGTTGAAGCGCATCGTCCCGGCGGGATGGCTCGCCGCGTTGGACGGTCTCTTCCAGCCGACGGGCGCGTTCATGCAGCTCACGCCGAGCGTGTTTATGAAGGCAAAGGTCGAAGGCGCTTTGCAAACCATGGATATTCCCCCGAACATACTCCACTGGTTCAAATGCCCAGACTGCGGAGGCACTGACCTGCGCGAAAAGGCAGACCGTCTCTTGTGCGCATCCTGTCACGCCCAATGGGGAATCCGCGACGGGATTTACGATTTCCGCGAAAAGATGAATTAGTCGCTTCAAAAGGCTGGGAGATACAGACATGACCATACCTCAAAGACAACTTCCACACGTTCCGCCGTTCAAGGAGCCGCAGACCCAACCGCCGCGTAAAAACGGCGTGGATACGCGCGGCATGTTGAGCATCGTCACCATGCTGGTCAGTCTCGCCGCCCTGACAGTCTCCATGCTGGGGGCGGCAAAACTGGTTTTCGCCGTGTTCGATGACGGATTGGAAAACAGCCTCGACGGATTGTTCGTCAAATTAGTCGTGCTGGGTCTGGCGTTCTTCTTCGGTTGGGGCGTGGGGCTGGCAAGCATTCGCGGGTTTGGCAATTTGGTATACCCGATGGTGATCAACTTTTATGCCTGGGTGTGCCTTGGGGCGGTGAGCATCCTGTACCTGAAGGTGATTCAAAAACTGTACATGCAGCAGTACGACGCCCTGCGCTTCTGGGCGTACCTCGTCATCCTGCTGGGCGGGTTGTTCGTGTTGATCTGCCTGCACCTGCTGGTGGAAAACCACGACCTGCGCCCGTTCGCCATTCCGCTCCTGATCATCAGCGTATTGCAGTTGTTCGTGATCGTATACCGTTACGTCTTTACCGCCGGCGCAAACGGCTGGATGGTCATCGGCGATTTTGCCGTCTTCTTCGTCATGATCTCCATCTCCGCGCTGATGTTGATGCACATCGGCATCCTCTCGCCGCTGAGGGGGCAGATTGACGTCATATTCGTGAAGAATGGAAATTCAGGGAGTCGTAAACCCCGTGCGTAAGGGTGGAATTTTCACCGCTGCAATTTGGAACTTTTACAGGAAGTCCGGTAGAAAAATCAGGTGATGGGTCAAAATAAATAACGTGGAGCAAGATACTACCTCGCTCTACGTTTACGCAGACCCACTACCAGAAATTCCTATTCCTTCACCAACGGCAGGCGGATGAAGAAGGTGCTGCCGGGGAAGGTTTCTTCGTTCCGCCCTTCGCTTTCCACCCAGATGCTCCCCTGCAGGGCTTTGACAATGCCCGAAGCGACCGCCAGTCCCAGCCCTGCGCCGCCGCCCTTGTAAAACGTGCGGCTGGAGGAATGCAGTTTCACCTCTCCCAGTTGATACAACTTCTCGAAGATGATCTTATGATGTTCCGGGTCAATGCCGATGCCGGTATCTTTCACGCGCAGCTCCGCCATTTTGCCGAGGCGCCGGTCTTCCACCACGCTGGCAGAAATGGTGATCGTGCCGCCGTCGGGCGTGTATTTGATGGCGTTGACGATGACGTGGTCCAGCGCCTTCTTGAGCAGTTCCGGGTCAGCCAGCAGCGGGGGAATATCCCGAATGGCATCGTCCAGCACAAAGGTCAGGCTGCGATGCGCGAGGTCTTCCACGTAATCCTTGTGGATGAGGCGCAGGATCAATCCCAGGTTCACCGATTCGATGTGCGGGGTGATGACCTGGCTTTCGAGGCGCGCCACGTCCAACATGCTGTCCACGATCTGGTGCAGGCGGTTGGTGCCGCGCAGCACGCCGTTGATCGCCTCCAGCAGCATGGGGTTGGCTTGAATGGCGGCGTCTGTGCGCAGCATGCCGAGATAGCCTTTGATGACCGTGAGCGGGGTGCGGAGTTCGTGCGCGGCAACCTGAATGAAGGCGGATTTGTTCTTGTCGTGTTTTTCGAGCGTTTTGTAGGCGTTGTTCAATTCCTCGACGCGCTCGGAGACCATGCGCTCCATCATCTGGTTGATGTCGGTCATCTCGCGGTAGAGGCGCGCGTTTTCCAGCGCCACGGTTGCCTGCATGGCAAAGGTGGTCGTCAACAATGCGTCGTCGTCGGTGAAGGCGCGGGCGGCGCGGCTGAGCATCATCAAGCCGATGACGTTGCCCTGCGCGTACAGCGGCACGCCCAGCCAGGACCTGTCGCGGGGGAGCCATTCGGGCTGCATCCAGCCGTCGGCGGTGTTGATGTCGCGCACCAGCAGGGTCTCGCCCTTTCGTGCGACGGTCGTGTAAAAATCCATGCCCTTGATCTTCAAACGGAAGGTTTCCAAATCTGCATGGTCGGGCATGCCGTGATGTGCGAGCGGATGCGGGCTGCCGTTGACGTCTTCCATGAAAAGAATGCCGCGGTCGTACGGCACGACCTGGCATAACTGGTCGAGAATCTGGTCGTGCAGGTTTTCGACCGCCTTCAGCGAGGAGAGCTGCCGCGCCGAACGCGCCAGCGCTTCAGCGCCCCGGCGCCGTTCCTGCTCGGACTCGAAGAGTTTTGCGTTTTGGGCGGCGGTTTTTTCCGCCACATCGCGCGCGCGCGCCAGTTCCGCGGCACGGTCGCGCGCCTCGTTCAGCAGGCGTTCCACCTCGTTTTGAGCCTGCTCGCGCTGTTGGACGAGCATCGTGCGCAGGAGCGCGCTGGAAAGCAGGTTCTTCACGCGCACGTATACATCCCAGTCCGTGGGACCCATCTCCGCCCACATGAAACCGAAGCGGTTGCTCGCCAGCGCCAGCGGCATGACCACGGCGTCGTAGCGGCGGTCTTCCGGCGTTTTGCCGCGTGGAACGAGCCGCCCAGTGGCGGGCATGAATTTTTCCTGCGGAATGTTGAAGCGGTTCTTTTCGTATTCCAGCAGGAGGCGGTAACTTTGAGGCGGCGGGGAAGACACCGAGCCGGGCGCGCTGACATCGCCGAAGAACATCACATACCAGCGTTCCAGCCCGAGGATCGGAAAATGCCTGGAGATCGCATCGCCAATGGCTTCGAACGACATGGCGGAAGCCATCGAGAAACTGAAATTGTTCAGCAGTTCTTCCTGTTTTTCGAATTGCAGGCGGCGGTACGCCTGCGCCCGCTGGGATAGTTCTCCCACCAGCATGCGCGCCTGTTGGAAGAGGTTCTCCGCCCTCAGCATGGTGGTGGTGCTGGTGATGCCGCCCAGCGCATACTTGCGGAAAGTGGAGATCACATTCTGCCAGGCGTAAAAATCATGCCCGTACCGCTGGAGCACCTCCACCGTGGTTTGCATCATTTTAAGGAAGGCATCGCTCCTGTCCGTTTCGCGCAGGCTGGCAAGGAAGACATCCCACGTGCGCCCGAACACATCTTCATACAGCGGCTTTGCCGGGTCGCTCTCCGAAATGCCTGCGGACAAAAACAGGGCGCGGATCGCCGCGCTGCGTTTGTTTTCCAGCCTGCCGGTCTGCGCCACTTCCTTCGGCAGGACGATGGCGCGCTGGACGCCCTCCGGCAGGCAGCCGCACGACCAGCGCACCACCAGCCGCGAAGGCAGGATGACATCCTCCACCGTCTCGCCCTGGATGCGTTTCAGCAAGCCTTCGAGCGAACGCCTGCCCACCTCGTAAAACGACTGGTGGACGGTGGTCAACGGCACACCCATGGACTGCGCTTCACTGACATCGTCGAAGCCGGTCAGGGCAATTTCATCCGGCACGCGAATGCCGCGCTGCTGCAATGCCTCCAGCACGCCGAACGCCATGCGGTCGTTGGCGGCGGCGATGGCTTGCAGTTTCATGCCGCGCTCGTCGAGCAGGGTGCGCACGGCGGCGCGCCCGCTCTCCGGCGAATAATCGCCCTCCGCGACGAGATGTTCTTCAAAACGGATGTTATGCGCCTTTAATTCATCCCGATAGGCTTGGTAACGCTGCTCGGCTTCGACCTGTCCGCGAGGTCCGCGGATGAAGGCGATGCGGGCGTAATGATGTTCCTCGATCAAATGGCGGACGATGGCGCGCATTCCGCCTTCGTTATCCGCCATGTAGGAGACGGCATCCCCGCCTTGCACGGCAAAGGATGCGATCGGCATGGGGGAAAAGGAACGGCAGAAATGCCCGACCTCTTCGGGGGAAAGACCGTGAGCAATATCGGCAGCGAGCAGGATTCCATCGAACTGTCCCGGCTTGATCAGGTCGTACAAGCCGTAGGAACGTCCCCCGTTTTGCGCGGGAATGGACACGGGCTTCCCGCCGGAAAAGCAAACCACGTTGACGTCGTTCGTCCGGGCGGCGTCCAACACGCCTGCCATGAACTCTCCGCCCCATGTGCGGGTGAACTGCGCGCCAAGCACCGCGATGGTTGTGCGCCTGCCTTTGATGCTCTGAGTTTCAGCCATAGTCCGCTGAAATTATAAGTCAGGAACACTCGCGCCAAAATTGCAATTTTGCAAGAATTCCAGGGTTTACTTGATTTCGATCTGATACGCCGCTTCCTCGCGCGTAAAGCGTGTGGTGCCCGCCACAACCAGATAGGCGGTCTCACCCGGTTTCAATGAAATCGGAATTTCAGCGGTCTGGTCTTCGTTGAGCGGAATCATCGTCACACTGGAATCGCCCGAATGGACGAGCGCCAGCCCGAACGTCTGCGGAAGCGCGTTTTGGATTCGCACAAAGCCTTCGGCAAGCCATCCGCCGTCGTCCGCCTCAAAATCGGACCGATACCCTGCCGCTTCGACCGCGACATCGTCCACCATGAAGCCTTCCCCGTTGACCGCTGCGTCGGTGATGTATTCAAACCGGATGAATACTTTTTTACCCGCATACTGCGAAAGATCAACCTGCTCCTCGATCCAGCCGTTCGTCCCGCCGGTGTAGCCCCAGCCGTAGGAGTTGCCGCTGGGGTCTGTGCCTGTGCCGGAAGGCGTGGGCAGAATTTCCCAAGCCTTGCCGTCTTCCGAGGCTTCCACATAGACGTAATCCCAGTCGGTTTCGATATCGTACCAGGCGCGGAAGGACAACTCGATGGGCGCGCTCACGTTCGTGAAGTCGAACTCGCGCGTGAGCGTCGTGTTCGATTCATCGCCCTTGTTCGACCAGAAGGCGTATTGCCCGGAATACGGGTCAACCGGCAGGAGGCTGGTGACGGTGGAGCCGGTGAAGCGAAGCGTGTAATCGCCCTCGCATTCGATGGCAATGTAGTCCACGCCGTATTGATGCACCGAACGGGTGAGCGGCTCCTGCGGGCAATCGTAAATGGTCTCCGTGACGTAGGCGCGCTGTGCGCCGGGGTAATTGTTGTAAACATAGCGCCCGTCGCCCACGGATTTATCGAGCAGGAAGTTGGCTAACGCCCAGTCCATGAAGAACGCATCGGCGGTGATGGGCTGACCGGTGAGCGGGTCCACGGCTTGAATCTGCCGGAGAACGTCGTCCACGCTTTCGAGTCCGTTGGCGGGATCTTTGACGAGCAGTTGGGTCGCCTCCTCGCCGAAGCGGTCGAGGAAGTACGCCATGAACAGGAAACTCGCGCCGTAATGCGGGGGACGCGAATCCTGGTCGTTGGGCCAGTCGTTCAATTGCAGGTCGGTATCAATGATGTATGCCCTGTCTGCGCCGCCGGGGTCGAAGCCGTTGATGAACGACGCCAGTTCGGAGGAGCCTTCGTTCAGCCAGG
Organism: Chloroflexota bacterium; assembly: GCA_024434165.1. Lineage (GTDB taxonomy): Bacteria > Chloroflexota > Anaerolineae > Anaerolineales > Villigracilaceae > Villigracilis. The sequence continues at coordinate 32,695 of QMIW01000039.1, forward strand.
AGGTTTCGTTCAGGTCATTGTGCCAGTGGATCATGTGCTGGAACTCGTGCGCCAGCACGCCATAGGTGAAAGTGCTGCTGAGGAAAGTGTTATCTGCACTGAACAGGAACATCTCGTGCGCGTTGGAATATTCGTTGACCAGCGGGTGATAAGAGTCCTTCGAGGAAAAATACCCGGCGATGGAAGACCCCAGTCCGCGCGCGTACAGGATGTAAATGTGTTCGTCCCCGTCAATGCCGGGCGACCACTCCCCGCCGAAGAATTCGCGGTTGGTCGGGTAGATGTCGTTCTCGAAGGCTTCCATCAACGCCCGCACTTCGGATGAGTCCACCTCCACGCCGTCCTGAACCCAGAAATAAGCGTGCGGAGTGACGTATTGCAAGACAGCCGTGACGCGGTTGTTCTTGTTCGTGTCGAGGTTATGTACCCAGAATTCATCCCGCTCGCCTGCGGTGCGCGGCGCGGCATCCGCTGCCATCACCTCCGGCACGCTGCAAATGCCGTTCAAGCGGCAGGCAATTTCACGCGGATTGTTGACCGGGACGATGGTGTTCTCCAGGGTTTCGAGCGTGCCGTTTTGAATCGTCTCGACGGGCGGTCTTGTGACCTCAGGCTCCCGCGTAACGGTAAAGGGCGTGACGAAAACCGGGTCGGCGGAGGGGGAGGACAGCGAGCCGTAGATGTTGAAATAGGCAAACCCGCCCAGCCCGGCAAGCACCAGGCAGGCAAAACCTAATAGAACGATAATGCCAATCACCAGCCAAACGCCCCCTGTTTTGTTTTGTGTGTTTTCCATAGATTGTTCCTTGAATCGGATTCGTTCGATAATACTCGTTCTGTCTGAAAAACGGATTAGGAAATTCGGGTCAACGCGGCTTGCGCCAGTCCCAAAAGAACACACCCCCGAACTGCCTGTTCGAGGGTGTGATGCCGTTTACACATTCACTTTCTCTTTGGTTTTTTTCTTCACACTCGCATCGGACGTGTGGAAGATGATCTTGTTTTCCTTCGCGTCCACATCCACGACCACTTCGGCGCCTTCCTTGAACCTGCCGCCCAGTAATTCCACCGAAAGCGGACTCTCGACATGCTTTTGAATCGCCCTGCGCAGCGGACGCGCGCCAAAGGCGGGATCGTAGCCTTCTTTGGCGATCCAGGCGCGGGCGGCGTCGGTCAACTGCACGGTAATGTTGTGTTCGTTGAGGCGGTCCTGCACTTCCTTCATTTGCAGGACGACGATTTCTTCCATCTGTTTGAGCGAGAGCGGCGAGAACATGATGATCTCGTCAATACGGTTGAGGAACTCGGGGCGGAAGGCTTCCTTGAGCGCCTTCTCGATCTTGGCGTGCGCGTCGCGGTCGGAGTCGTCCGATTTTTGCGGTAAAAAGCCCAGGGTGCCACCCTTCCTCACATACTCGGTGCCCAGGTTCGAGGTCATGATCAGAACCGTGTTGCGGAAATCCACCACGTTGCCCTGACCATCGGTCATGCGCCCGTCGTCGAGGATTTGCAGCAGCGCGTTCCAAACTTCGGGGTGCGCCTTCTCGATCTCGTCGAAGAGCAGCACGCGGTACGGTCTGCGGCGGACGGCTTCGGTGAGTTGACCGCCTTCCTCATAGCCGACGTATCCCGGAGGCGCGCCGAACAAACGCGAGACCGTGTGCTGTTCGCGGTACTCGGACATGTCAATGCGGACGAGCGCGTCTTCATCGTCGAACATGAACCAGGCGAGGGCTTTGGCAAGTTCGGTCTTGCCCACGCCGGAGGGACCGATGAAGATGAACGAACCGATCGGGCGGCTTGGGTCTTTGAGCCCGGAGCGCGCGCGGCGGATCGCATCCGAAATGGCGTGGATGGCTTCCTCCTGCCCGATGATGCGCTCGTGCAAACGCGCCTCCATGTGCAGGAGTTTTTCGGCTTCGGTTTCCATCATCTGCGAAACGGGGATGCCCGTCCACTGGTGCACAACGGCGGCGATGTCGTCCACATCCACCACTTCGTCCAGCTGATGTTCGGATTCCCATTTGTCGCGCTTGGCGATGTATTCCTGTTCGAGGCGCAGGCGTTCGGCTTTCTTTTGCGCAGCGCGTTCGTAATCGCGCTCCAAGCCCGCCTGTTCCTCTTCGGCTTGCAGTTTGTCAATCTCGCTTTTCATCGCCTTGAGGTCGGGCGGCATGGAGTAGAGCGCCACGCGCAGTTTTGCCGCGGCTTCGTCCATCAGGTCAATGGCTTTATCGGGCAGGTGACGGTCGGTCACGTAGCGGTCGGCAAGGCGGGCGGCGGCTTCCAGCGCATCGTCCGCAAAACGGACTTTGTGATGCGCCTCGTAACGGTCGCGCAGTCCGTGCAGCATTTTGATGGTATCGTCCACGCTCGGCTCGTCCACATAGATCGGCGCGAAGCGGCGTTCGAGCGCGGCGTCTTTTTCGATGTATTTGTGGAACTCGTCCAGCGTGGTCGCGCCGATACATTGCAGTTCGCCGCGCGCCAGCGCCGGCTTGAGCATGTTGCTCGCATCCATCGCGCCCTGGGCGGCTCCCGCGCCCACGACCGTGTGCAGCTCGTCAATCATCAGGATGATGTCGCCCTTCGCCCGCTGGACTTCCTCCATTACGGCTTTGAGGCGTTCCTCGAACTCGCCTCTGAATCTGGACCCGGCGATCATCGCGCCCAAATCGAGCGCCACCACCCGTTTGCCGGAGAGAATCTCCGGCACGTCGTTGGAGGCGATCTTCTGCGCCAGACCTTCGGCGATGGCGGTCTTGCCCACGCCCGCTTCACCGATGAGGACCGGGTTGTTCTTCGTGCGGCGGGAGAGGATCTGAATCAGGCGCAGGATTTCGTTGTCGCGCCCGATGACGGGATCGAGTTTGCCTTCGCGCGCCAGTTGGGTCAGGTCGCGCGAGTATTTTTCGAGCGTGCGGTAGCGCGTCTCGGCTTGCGGGTCGGTCACGCGTTGACCGCCGCGCAAATCCTGAATGGCATCATAGACGCGGTCGCGCGTCAGCCCGGCGGATTCCAATATGCGCGCGGCGGGCGTGTTGCGCTCGGTGAGAATTGCCAGGAAGATATGTTCCGTCGAAATGTACTCGTCCTTCAGGCGGTTCGCCTCTTCGTTGGCAAGGTCAATGATCCGCTTGACGCGCGGCGTGATGAAGATCTGTCCCGCGCCGCCGCCGAAGATGTTCGCCTTCGGGCTGGCGCGCAGGGTGGCGTCGAGACGCTCGGTGAGCGCTTGCGCGCTGACGCTCAGTTTTTCCAAAATCTGGGGAATGACCCCGCCGGGCTGTTCGATCAGCGCCAGCAGGATGTGTTCGGTGTCAATCTGGTTGTGTCCGTAACGCTGGATGATCTCCGCGGCGCGCTGGGCGGCTTCCTGGGCTCTCTCTGTAAATCGGTCAAATCGCATCATGGGGATAAACCTCCGTAGGACGAAATTAATTTCGTCTTACAATGCGGGCATTATAACAAAAGCCGCATTGGCGGGCTGTCAATGCGGCGTAAGAGGAGTGTTAGATTTTGGGGAGTCAGGCGGAGAGCAGGCGGCTTTGTTCCACCACAGCCGCCGGGGAAAACAACCGGACGTGCTCCTCGATCTTCCCCAGTTGGGATTCCACCGCTTCCAGCGGGACGCCGTTGGGCGCATAGACCACATAGAGCGCGTGTGTCGTTTCGGGCGCGATCGGCGAGCGGTCGTCCTGCCCGTGAATGATCGAGCAACACAGTCCCAGTGCGTCGCGCATGACCATATCGCCCGGAAGCGCGGATTTGACCGCCCCGCCCATTTGCGTGAACTGGTCGCCCGCCCGCGCCGCATCCATGACGATGGGTCCGCGCAATTTGGAGACGTCATGCCCGGCTGTGAGCGCGAAAGTCTCCACCTCGGCGGCAAAGTTGGCATCCACCAGCGGCGAAACGTTCGGCAGGCTTTTGCCCTTCAACACGATGGATTCGAGTTGCAGCAGGACGTGATACGTCTTGCTGAATTTCTTGTAATACTTTTGGTAAGCCGCCATTGCCGGCAGCGAGAGAAAGTCCTGCCGGGTGAAACCCTTGTACCGTTCCCGCAGATGCGCTTCCACCTCCCGTTTTCGGTCATCCAACAGCGGGGCAGAGGCGGAATTATCCACGCCGGAGACTTCCAACAAACCGATCACCGCCCCGGGGTGGGCAGTGCGCCATTCATCCGTTCCTGAAATTAAAAGCATGTTTCACCGTTAGTCTGTCCAAGTGACAGTCACTTGCAGATGACTGCCACTTGGATTCTTATAAGACATGTTTCGGCTTGTTTGGGTCAACTAAGTAGTCGGTCGAAATAAATTTTACAAAAATACGCTCCCGGCGGCGTCCCCGCCGCCGAGGACGGCGGCATGAGCAGGAATTTGTTTTCTAAACCAAATAAGGAAGCCTAACGCATTATCTCTGAAGGGAAAAAGCGGCAATATTAGCGGCTACACAAGTGGAAATTAGGGGGCGCTTTGGTATGTGGGATCGGTACGCACCTGACGCAGGAGATTATCCCAAACCTCATGTGGAGTTTTTCCTGTCCACTCTGGTAAGCGTTCCCGCCACCATGCCGCTTCATCTTGCAATTCCGCACTTCCTTTTTCGGTCAATTTTGCCAACAGGGTATCCATGCGTTTTATCCAATTTTCAGTGAAACGCCACTGTTCTTTTGTTTCTTCAAGCAGGGATTGAATACCCGGCTTGACTTCCAGCAGTAGGGATTCTGCTTCTTTTCGTAGCGCTTCATCTCCAAGCAAAATCCCCGTCACTTCAGGTGTGTAGCGATATACCAAAGCCACATAGACTTCACCACCTTTGTTGGGACGCATCACTTCATCGCGTACACGGCTCAACAGACGTCCAAAAGCGCGCGCATCCTCGGCGGAAAGGCTCTGCAAAATTAGCTCTTCCGGATTGCCTTCTGTGCGTGGGAGAGTGCCCACTGTACGCAACGGGAGCATTTCCCAAATTTCCCTGCCGGTCTTGTTTTCAAAGCGAGGCAGCCAGATACGCCACCAGCGGATTTCCCGCTTCAGGCTTGGGCTGGATTTCGTTTCGACCTGTTTTAGCAACGAAAGTGAGCGTTTGACCCAAGCAGCGGGGAGACGCGCCCCATCTGTCTTGCCATCAAGCATATCTTCCAGCAAAGGACGAACTTCCAGCATCAATGTCCGTGTGTCTTGACGCAGATTAGCGTCATTCAATAATATCGTAGTGACTTCTGGCGCGTGGCGATAGATCAGGCGGATGTAGGCATCCCCCTTCGGGTCGGGAAGCATTACTTCATCCCGAGTGCGACTGAGCAAATTGGAATATTCTTCGCGTACCTGTGGAGACTCATCTTGCAAGGCGGCTTCTTCAGCGGCAAACCATTGTCCCCATGGTTCCGGCGTTGGCGGAATGGATGAGGTGGGTGTGACGGCGCTGGTCGGTGTAGCCAACTGAATAGGAGTGGGTGTCATGAAAGGCGTTGCGGTAGGTTGCCCAGGGATTACGCCAGATGCTCCGATGACCTCTTTGGAGAAACCGGGGCCTTCCCAACACACGCTTAACCCTGCTTCCTCGCCTGGACCCTGAGCATATTCCACTCGGACTGAGTGTAAACCCTGTGACAGGTCAAGCAATGGGCTGAAATACTCGTGAGGGCCTTGTACGACCCAGCTTTCGATGCGAGTTGTCCCGTCAATTTTCAGCCGCCCGCCGTCGTCCAACCCACCAAGATAGAAGCGGTATTGTCCCGTTTGAGGCACATACAGATTGCCGTCCCAAACAGCGCTCCAGAATGTGCTATTTACACCGGGGGCGGGCGAGGACATATCGGTGTCGAAATTGATGGAGGGTTCAACGCCAGAAAATATAATGGGGGGTGAGAAAGTCTGCCAGGTGATTGGACCGCCAATTTGCCACTGCCCGTCATCCTGGTCGTTGTAATAGTACACGCCCAATCCATCAGAGTAATAGCCACGCCCGTTGGCAGGCAGCAGCGGGGTCAACGTCACGCTGACATCAATCCGTGCCTCCGGCCAGCCGCCTGTTGAGAACCAGTTGCCGCCTGTTCGTTTCAAATCCAGATGTAGGGTATATTCGCCTGTACCGCAAGGGGCGGGGATGGAAACTGTAAAAGGTGACGCGCTCCTATCCGGCGTGGAATCGCCTTTTTCCAACGCCAGAAGCGTGGTCAATTCCAGCCAGTTTGCAGGGTCTGCGTCTGCGCCGCGCACCGTCCACTGATAGCCAAGGGTGATTTCGTCTGCTACCCAATCAGAGACGGACGTGTTCTGGAGTTGCAGTTGCAGGGGGCGGGGTTGGGCATTGTTCAGGATGGGAATTTCTCCAACGGGAAGGCCGAAGTTGTCATGCCAGAGCAGGCTCCAGCGGTCGTCTGGGGCAACTTTGTTGCCGCTCCCATCCAGAATGTCTATACCAGTATAGTAGTGGACGAGAATTTGACGGTGGTCATCCCAGCGGACAGACCAAGGATCGCCTTCACCTAATCGGCTAGAATTGCCCCACGCCCAACGATTTGCCCCATTCTGACTCATACCCCTTTGATGAGCTCCGGTACTGGATATAATGCCTGGAATTGCCGGGTCGTAACTGATGGGATCTTGTATGCTTTTTAGATAGTTGTAATCGCCCGCCGCTGTTGTCAAGTAAGCGTCCGCCGAGAATTCGGCGAAAATAGCCCCTCTATTCGGTTCGGCGGCGTCTCCCATGTATAGGATGTTCGCTACTGCGTTTTGAATCCGTGTTTGATCGTCTGCGGAAAGTGTATCGAAATAGTGGGGGACGAAGACCTGAAAGGTGTTCGAGTTGTTGATTTCGCGGTTGCAATTGTTCCAAGAATCTAAGCCTTGCGAATAACGAATGGCACAATAAGCATAAGTACGGGCGGCAATTGCCTGCGCTTGCAATCCCAAGTCGTGATGTCCTGCAGTTCCCATTTCCCGAGGAATGACATCCAAAAGATAATCTGTTTCAATGGACACGGTGGTGGGATTGGTAGAGTAAGGATAAGCGAGGGTTTCATCTCCTGGGTATGCTGTACATCCCCAGCGAGTGTCTGCCTCATTTTGCTCTGTTGATGGATTATCCATCTGACACAGTGGTTCTTCTGAATTGCTTGTATCAATCCCGCCGGATGCCGTTAATGGATACATCTTCACCGTAACATCCAAATATGGTTCTTCTAACTGCGCCACTGCCGATTGAGGAAAGAGAATATGGAGCCCAAAGATGATAGAAAATATCAGAGCAAGCCTAATGAAAGATGATCTTGGCTTCTTTGTTTCACCTCCACCGCGATAGCGCAAAGGGCTCCCCGCTCAGGCGTTGCGCAGTTGATAAGGATTGTTTTTCCGTCAGGCGACCATCCGAAATAAATTCCTCCTACTTCGGCATCCCACAAATTCACTTTTCGTTCCTGTCCGGTCATAAGGTCAAGCAGACGGTATTCGATGATTGGGTATCCTTTTTGTGTTATGCCAACTTCCCCGGACAACAAGAGATATCGTCCGCCAGGAGACCATGCCACCTCGTGTGTATAGAAGGGGCGCGATACAGACACTTCCCACATACATTCATTTTTAACATCCACTATTAACAAGGAACTGTATGGATTGGGCAGCCTGCCCGCTGTGGCGCGCACTGCCAGATATTTCCCGTTCGGACTCCATTGAACGTCCAGCGCCCAGCGATATTCTTCCTGCCATTTTCCCAGCTTGAACTCCGTTGTCTCTCCTGTCTTCAACTCCATTATCACGAATGACGTATCGTTGTATAGTACTACCGACTGAGAATCTGGGGATTGAGCTGCGCGCAAAAGCCGAAGGCTTCGCATTGTAAGCTGCGAAATATTACTCAGCGTAGAGGCGACCTTTGCTGGGCCAATTCTCATCAATCTTTGTTGACCGGTCCCCAGAGTAACTACATCTTCGCCATCCGGCATTGCAAAAAGCGGCTGCGTCACTTCTTCTGCCATTACTTCCGCAGGCTGTTTGTCTAATCCAATCATCATCAAACGACTGCGATTCTTTGCTTGGTTTGTGAACAGGTCGTATGCTATATATATTACAGTTCTTTTGTTTGGCAACCAAAGAGGATCACCAGAAATTGTGTTATCTTCAGCCAGACGTATAGTCTGACCGTTTTTAATGTTCAGAACTTCAATAGCTACCCTTGAGCCTCCAGGCTTCAAATTTCTCAATACTAGCACTTCTTCATTCGAGATCCACTGTACGATGCGCAGACCGAAGTCATTGGTCGCTACTACTTTGGGCTCGGAAAAAATATAGCTTTCCACACTGGGCACATCGTCCCTGCCGGCAAGAGCATTCGATAATGGGGAAGCACATTGAGATAGCGGTTTCCCAGTTGCCGATGTAGGAGAGGGCGGCAGCGTTTGTGTAGGAAGGGGTGGGGTGGCAGTTATTCTGGACACCGGCACTGTTTGAGTGGCTGCGGCTAGGGATGTGCTGCCGGGAGAAGCGCTTGATCGGGCTGCGGAGAATATGGAGATGATTAACCCAATGGCAAGTACGATAGGGAGCAAATTCTTTTTATTCATGAGATTCTCCTTTCACTTGTTGCGACACAGATATATTATCTTCTCAACTATGACTTGACAAGCCAACGACTTTGAATTGCCCAATTTGGAATGATACACAGCCATCGGCTGTATAACTCTTTATACCAAAATTATACAATCGCCGTTCTTTCCCCGGCAAGATAGCGCATTCCACAACTCTCTCCTTCAAGAGCGCAATTTGTGCCCGTGCTGGGTATAATTCCCCCCAATGGCAACCATCACCATCCCCGCGCGGGAGGACGCGAACGCGCATCCCAACCTGCGCCCGCTCAACATCCTGCGCGACCTGCCCGCCGTGGCAGACCTGATCGAACTGTGCTTCGCAGACACCATGGACAGCGAAGGCAGGCGCTACGTGCAGGATATGCGCCGCGCCAGCGGCGATAACTCCTTCCTCAAATGGGCAAAGCGCGTCGCAGAGACCACCTCCCTGCCGCTCACCGGCTACATCTGGGAGGAGGATGGGCGTATCGTCGGCAACGTCAGCCTCGTGCCGTTCCGCCACAAGGGCCGCCGCCTCTACCTCATCGCCAACGTCGCCGTCCAGCCTGAATACCGCCGCAAGGGCATTGCGCGCGCCCTCACCGAACGCGCCATGCGTCATGCCCGCGAGAAAAAAGTGAACGACCTCTGGCTGCACGTCCGCGCGGACAACCCCGAAGCCATCCAACTTTACGCCTCGCTCGGTTTCGTCGAACGCGCCCGCCGCACCAGCTGGCAGGCAGGCACCGACAACCAGATTCCATTGCCGGATACGGACATCGCCGTCACAAAGCGGCATCCGCGCTTTTGGGGGAGACAACTCCACTGGCTTTCCCGCCTCTACCCGGACCCGTTAGCCTGGCACGTCAACTGGAACTTCAACCCGCTCAAGCCGGGTCTATGGATGTGGCTCCACCTGTTCTTCGTGGATATGAACATCCGTCAGTGGGCGGCGGTCCGAAAAGATACCCTGCTCGCCACGCTTTCGTGGATTCCCACCGGGCGTGGAGAAAGTCTCTTTGCCGCAGCAGGCGAGAGGTCCGACCCCGAAGCGCTTACCCGGCTGCTGCTCCAGGCGCGGCGCGACCTCTATCATCTCTACCCATCCATCTCACTTGATTTTCCCGCCGGCGAATTCGACGAGGCCATCCAGGCTGCGGGCTTCAAGCCGCAGCGCACCCTGATCTGGATGCAGGCAACTTCATGATGGATCCTGCGTAATTAAAGCAAAAGGAGTCAAAATGACAAAGTTTGCAATTCGCTGGTTGATCAACGCGGTCGCGTTGTATGCGGCGGTGTGGATCGTGCCGGGCATCGAATACATCGGCGACTGGACGGGCATCCTTTGGCTTGCGCTCATCATCGGTCTGCTGAACGCCCTGGTGCGCCCCCTGCTCAAATTCCTCACCTGCCCGCTCATCATCCTCACGCTGGGGTTGTTCACCATCGTCATCAACACCGTCATGCTCCTGCTCACCCGCACCATTGGGCAGTCCTTCGGCATCGGCCTCATGGTGGATGGGTTTTGGTCTGCCCTGCTCGGCAGTCTGGTCATGAGCGTCGTCAGCGTGGTAATGAGCGTCATCTTCCGCGACGAGTTGAAAGGCAGGAAGTAACCCGAAAAACAACAGCCGCCTTCAAAGACGGCTGTTGTTTTTTTAATCATTAGACTTCTTGCAAAAGTCACTTTTTTACCTTGCTCAAGGCGGCGTCCCCGCCGCCGAGGACTGCGGCGGGAGCACTTATACAAGAGGTCTACTGATGTTACGCGGCAGGGGCGACCCTTTCTTGCAGATGGGCTGCCCGATTTACTCAAACAGGTCGTCCCCGCGACGAAATCGCGTAAGGTGAGAATTAAGTTTTTTCAATCAAGCCTTTGAGATGGCACGTACCTCCCGATCTGCCGCGATCTATCTCCAGACGGGGAAAGGCACCGAGGGCGCGGAAATTTCCATCATCGTCCGGTACATTTGCGAGTTGTTGACCAGCAGGAACAGCACGAAGACCAATAGCAGAATTTGGAACCAGCGTTTCTCCGCCAGTTCGCGCCATGCCAGGGCAAGGAAGAGCGTGATGGCATACGTCCAGTTTGCGGCGTAGAGGAAGACGTCCTTGCCGTATTGCAGGTGCAGGGCGAAATAAAACAGCACAGTAAAGAGAAAGGCGAGGAAATATCCGTTATCCTGCTTGAAGAGGTTTTTCAGGAACAGCGCTCCGCCCAATGCCATCAAACCGACCCATGCAAGCGCCAGTCCATCGCCCAGCGGGGTTTCGTAATTCGCCAGCAGCATCGGGTCTTTTTTGATGGAAGCGCGGAACATCCACACTTTCGGGAAGGGCCACCCATCGCGGATGACCAACGGCTCCGGCGCGACGAAGCTATGCAGGACGATCACCCGCGCCAGGTATTCCGCGCGCTGGAGGGTGGGCGGGAACTGGTTATGTCCCTCGCCCTCCAGCGTGGCGATGTCCCAAAAATACGGCTGGGATTCCGGGTAGATGAAGTTGTTCAACAGCGAGAGCGGCACAACCAGCGCGCCGACGATAAGTCCATAGACAATGATTTGCCTGAGATTGCGCTTGACGAAGAAATGCGCGATGAACGTCTGCCCGACGTTGGAGATGGTGATGCCGAAGGCGATCAATCCCGCGATCACCTGCATGTAAAGCGGTTTATCCTTTAAGAGGAGGACGAGGAACACCAGGGCAACCGCTGCAAGGTAGATGTAACTCTCGATGATGGAGCCAAACGCCAGTTGAGTCGAAGAGGCGCCGAAGAGGCCCGCAATCAAAAGCGCGTAAAGCGGATTCCCCGCCGAATTCCTCACAAAATACCAGACGAGAAACACACACAGCGCGCCGGTCAGGGCATTCAAGGTGAAAGCGGCAAAAAGCGCATCCCCTTTGAAGAGAAAAGCGAGAATGCCCACCAGCGGTCGGATGATGATGAGGATAAAGGGATGCGCCGGACGCCAGTAGTAATCGCGGTATTTTTCCGTGGCAAACCGCCAGCGGTAGAGGTTGCCATCGGCGTCGAAGAAGATGTCGTCGGCGTCGTAGGAGGGACGGTTGAAGATGGAGGCGAAGATCAGGTAAACAGCGGAGAAGAGTAAGGCAATGACCAGGCCGTCCAGGTTCTCGTCCACGAACTTGAAGAAGCGGGTTTCCTTCCAGCCCCGTTGTTGGGCGAGGGAGAACAGCCAAAACGTCAATGGAAGCGCCAAAGTCAGCGCAGCGGAAAAGGACAGCCATTGTCCTGCCGGAAGGTGGAAGGCGTTCGCATCGAACAGTTTCGGGAAGGGTTTCGCCATACTGTATGCAGCGGGAATAAAGAGGAATACCGCCGCATACACCACAGCAGACAGGGCCGCATTGGTCGGATCGGAGCGGAATGCGCGGAGGATTCTGCCGGACAAGTGATGGACGAAAAGCCCCGCCAGCGCATGAACGGGAAGGGCAAGCAGGAAAATCTCGAACGCTGACTGGTAGAAATTCTCCAGATACCCGACCACAAAATAGGAGAGTGGAACACCCAGGAACCAGGCGGAGAGGAGACGCTTATTGATCGGTTTCAAGATACGGACACCCATCGAAAAAATAAAAGCGGCTCAAGTCTACCATAAGGGATTGACCGACCGCTTTTGCTTTCGAGACCGGGTTTTCAGCGAATGTGCATGAACGACGCCCAGAGCATGATCAGAATTAAGCGTGAATTGTTGACCAGCAGCAGCAGGATGAAACCCAGCAGGGAAACCTGGAACCAGCGCCTGCCCGCCAGGTCCTGCCATGCCAGCGCCAGCAGAAGGGTGATGGCGTACGTCCAGTTGGCGGAATACAGGAAGACATCCCTGCCGTACCGCATGTGAAAGACGAAGTAGAACAGGATGGTCAGGATGAAGGCGAAAGCGAATCGGTTGTCGCGTTTGAACAGGTTTTTCAGGAACAGCGCGCCGCCCAGCGCAGCAAACCCAAGCCAGATGACGACGAGGGTTTTACCGAGGTCCGTTTCGTAGCGGGAGATTTGCAGGGGCGCTTTTTTCAGGGCGGCGCGGAACATCCACACCTTGAGGAAGGGAATATCCTCCTTCAAAAGCAGCGGGTCCGGCGCGATGAAACTATGCAGAAGCATCACCCGTCCAAGAAAATTGGCGCGCTGCAGCGTGGACGGAAAGACGTTCTTTTCCTCCCATTGCAACGTATCCACCTGCCACAGGTAGGGATGCGCGTTTGGGTAGATGAAATTATTGAGCAGGTTCAGGGGGATGATCAGCGCGGCGACGATTAAACCGTATTTGACCAGCTGCGCGAGGTTTCGTTTCACCATGAAGTGCGCGATCGCCGTCTGCGCCAGGTTCGAGATGGTGATGCCAAACGCCGCCAGCCCGGCAAGGACCAGCGCGTAGGTTGGGCTGTCCTTGAGCAGCAGCACGATGAAGATCAACGCCACCGCTCCAAGGAAGATATAACTCTCGATAATGGAGCCAAACGCCAGTTGAGTCGAAGAGGCGCCGAAGAGGGTTGCAATCAACAGCGCGTAGAGCGGATTCCCCACCGAATTTCTTACAAAATACCAGACGAGAAACACGCACAACGCGCCGGTCAGGGCGGTCAGTGCGAAGGCGGCGTAGAGCATATCCCCTTTCAGGAGGAGGGAGATCAGCCAGACCCATGGGCGGACGACGATCAGCACGAACGGATGGACGGTGCGTCCGTAATAATCCTCGTAGTGTTCCGTCCCAAAACGGAACCGCCAGAGTTTGGCGTCGGTGTCGAAGAAAATATCGTCGAAGTTGAAAACCGGCTGGTTAAAGATGGAGGCGAGCAGGAAATAAACGCAGAAGAAAAGCGCAGCGATGACCAGACCGCCCAGGTTCGAATCCACAAACCTGTAAAAGCGGCTTTGCCGAATATCTGCGCGCCGCAGTGTGGAGATTATCCACGCCGAAGCGGGGAACGCAGCAGCCAGCCCAATGACGAAGGGAATCAACGCCGCAGGCGGGAGGAGATATGACGCCGCGTCGAACATGCGCGGGAATCGGCTTGCCATGTTGACGAGCGCGGCGAAAAATGCGATGACTGCAACCCCAAGCGCAGCGGAGACGAGCGCATCAACGGGCTGGAATCGAAACTTCCCCATCAATTTGCCTAAAACCAGATAAATTGCCAGCGAGACCGGGACGTGAACGAGAAGCGCAGCCAGGAGTATCTCGATTGACGATTGATAATAGTTATCCAGGAAGCCAAGCAAAAGATAACCGGGCGGGATGCCCAGCGCCCAGGCGGAGAGGAAGCGTTTATTCAGTGTGAGCATCTTCATTACACCCGTTTCAAATTGAGCGTTTGGAGTCTACCACACGCGCTGCGGCGCGGCGTCACATCGTTGCGTAATACACCAGGACCGGAAGATTACGCCAATGGCGCAAATGCCCCCGCGCTTCATCAGCCGTTCCCGGAGCGGGAGGTTATCAAATCCTTTCGAGAATGGTATATTCCCATCCGCATGGATGCGCTCAACACCTTCTTCGCCCGCTGGAAATCCCCCATCTTATTTGCCCTCATTCTCGGTATCGGCGTCTTTGCCCGCACATGGGAATACGCCGCTCTGCCGCCCGGCTTGAACGTGGACGAAGCCTCGATTGGCACGGAGGCATACTATCTCTACAAATTCGGCACGGACCGTTACGGCTTGTCCTACCCGGTGCATCTCATCTCATGGGGGAGCGGACAAAACGCGCTCTATGCTTACCTGCTGATTCCATTCGTGGCGCTGAAGGGTATCAACGCCTTCGCCGTGCGTTTGCCGATGATGCTGGCGGGGATTTTATCCCTTCCGCTGATTTTCATTGCAGGCAAACGCCTGCTCGGCGAAAAGTTTGGGCTGTTGGCGATGTTCTTCATGGCGGTCTCTCCCTGGCATATCGTCAACTCGCGTTGGGCGGTCGAGTCGAACATCATGCCGTTTCTGTTTCTGGCTGGGTTCACCGCGCTCACGCTTGCGAACCCGGGGAACGGTTGGTTCCTTGTATCGTCCGTGTTCTTTGCGCTGTGCCTGTACGCCTATGGGACCGCTTACGTCGGCGTGCCGGTCTTCCTCCTGCTGACTGTTCCACTGCTTCTCAAAATCAAACGCATCACAATTGGACAAGCCGTCATCGGAGCGATTGCCTTCATTTTGATCGCCTTTCCGATCGGGCTTTTCCTCGCCGTCAATACGCTTCAACTGACGACCATGCAGTTGGGCGCTGTGACCATACCCCGTCTGCCCGTGGAAGCGCGTTACGAGACGATGGCGGCGGTCTTCGGCGAGAATCCCTTTGCGGCGGTTGCGGAAAATGCAAGGATCATGTTCGACGTCCTGTGGACTCAATCCGACGCCTACCCGTGGAACTTCGTGGAACCGTTTGGTTATTTCTACAAATACACGTTTCCTCTGGCGCTGGGCGGGTTCCTTTTCGCCCTGCCGTTCAAATCCATCGAGGAGAATCGAGTCGAACGCTGGCTGATCGCCGCGTGGATGCTCGCTGCCTTCGCGGTCGGCATCCTCCACCCGGTCAACCTGACGCGCTTCAACCTCGTCTTCACGCCCATCCTGTTTTGCATTGTCCTGTTTCTTCTTCGTTTCGAGAGGCGCCTGCCGCAAATCCTCCCCGTTGCGGTCGTCGTCTTTTCGGTTGGCTTTGTCTTTTTCAACAGGGCTTATCACGGCGGGGAATACCGCAGAGTGACCAGCGCCCTCTTCAATGAGGGCGTCATTTCCGCCATCGAGTACGCCGCCGAAAACAGCGATTCGCTCATCTGCTTCACGAAGGAGCATTACTCGCTTTACATCTACGTCCTGTTGACCCAGAAATATCATCCATCCGAATATGTGGACGACATGGAATGGATCAACCCCGAAGACCCCGCCGACCCCGCCCGGACGCTGCTCGCCCTCAAACGGTTCCGCTTCAAGCCGGACGATTGCCTGAGCGACCCCCGCGCGGCTTATATTCTCACCTTGCGGGAATCACCCCCCAATTCCGCCGTCGAATACAAGGAAAAGAAGTTCGTCAAGTTCGTGGTGCATTTGCCGAAATAGCAAGCGGGAAATATCCCGCTCTGCGTCTACACTTGCGACCCCAGCACATCCAGAATCGTCAGGAGCAGAATCCCGTTGTTCCAAATCAGGAGGGATAGCAGGACCAGCAGAACCGCCTGGAACCACCTCCGGTTGGATACGCTCCCCCACGCCAGCCCCAAAAACAGAACCAGCGCATACGTCCAGTTGGGCGAATAGAGGAACAACTCCTTGCCGTAGCGAAGATGCAGGACGATGTTCAGCGTAAAGCAGCCCGCCAGCGCCAGCGAATAACGCAGGTATGGATTCTTTCGGAAGTTCAACACAAAAAGCGCGCCCGCAAAGAGCAGCAGCCCCAGCCATACCCAGGCTGTGACGGTTTGCACCGGCAGGGTGTATTGACTCAACTCCCCGATCTCCGGTTTGAAGAAGCGGAATTGGATGAACGGAATGTCCTGGTCGTAAAAGATGGGCGTCGGCGCGGCGATGTTGTGGAAGAAGAAGCCGCCTGCCAGCGCTTGAATTCGCAGGTTGTTCAACGGAAATAGATTCTGCTGTTCCGCCTGCAATGTGGACGGTACAAAGAAGAAGGGATGCGCGTCCGGGTAGAGCAGGTTGTTCAGCATGGTGAACAGAACCAAAAAGACGAGCACGGTGGCAATAAAGCGCATCGTCTGCCTGACGTTCGGCTTGACCGTGAACAGCGCAATCACGTTTTGCGCAAAGTTCGAGTGCGTAATGCCGATGGGCGTCAGGCTGGCGGCGATGAGCGCGGGCAGGGGTTTGTCCTTTATCAACAGTACGTGGAATAGCAGCAAACTCGCAGCGAGGAAAATGTACGATTCGAGGAGCGAGCCAAAAATCAGGTGTGAGGCGGTGAATCCCAGCAGGGCGGCGATGAGCGAGGCATAGGCGGAGTTCCCCGTGGCGGACTTGATGAACGTCCATGCGAGATAGACGCACGCCGCGCCGCCCAGCGCAGTGAACACGTATGCCCCCCAGAGCTTGTTCCCTTTCAGCAGAACGCCAAGCAAATCCACCGGCGGTTTGAGGAGCAGAATCATAAAGGGATGCACCGACCGCCAGTAGTAATCGCGCCAATTGTCGGTGGTGAGGCGGATGCGGTAAATGAAATGATCGGCGTCGAAATAAATATCGTCCACGTCGAAATGCGGGTCGTTGACCACCGAGGCAAACAGCAGGTACAAAACGAAAAAGCCCAGCGCCAGCGAAAGCCCTGCGAGATTTGCGCTCACGTACGCGTAGACCTTTGTGTGTTTGATGCGGTTGTAAAAACCGCCGAACTTCAGTTGGATGTGCATCCACGCCTGCCACGGCAGCGCAATGAGGCTGACGAATGTGAATACCCCGCGCGTGTCTTCATCCAGCACGAAATATTCGGCTAGGAACAGCGCCACGCGCCGGTTGGCTTGAAACAACCAGATAATGAAGCCGGTCAGCATCAGGAACAACGCGCCGTGCAGGATGGCGTCGAACAGCCGCTCGCCCGCCACCCGCCGCACCCTGCCCATGAAGAAATATCCGCCCACGCCCAGAGCCGCCTGTAAAAGAAGCGTCAGCAGAATGATCTCGATTGGGCTGGCGTAGAAATTATCCAGGAAACTGGCGATGAAAAAACCGAAGAATGAAGCGAACAGCCATGCGCCAAACGCCCGCAATTGTCCGCCTGCCTCCAGCATGATCTGCACGGAGGAAGCGGCAGGCATGGTCAGCAAAAGGGATACGATGAAAAGCGAAGACAGGGTGAGGAGCGGGGAATGAGCGATGAACGACAAGGGATTTGAGACGAAAGATGAGAAATAAGGGACGAAAAACGAGAGCAGGGCAGTGATGAACGCCCAAAGGAAGACGATCCGGCGTGCCGGGGCGGATATACCCGCCGCGGCTTTTTCCATTGCGGGAAATAAATACAGCAGGCAGACAAACACCGCCGCCGCAGGGACAAGCGCCAGGAACAAACGATCCATGAACGCGCGGGAGGCGAAGTCGAAATACGCCTGCACCAGCGTGAGCGAAATTACAATTCCCGCCAAAGCGCTGATTAAGATGCGCCCTGCCGTTGCAAGTCGTTGCTTGATCATCGAGTGTTCCGTGATTTTCCCGCCAGCCCGGGCAGCCCGCCTGCCGAAACCGAAGCCCGCACCGCGCGGACGATTGCCGCCGCGAAGACCTCCGCCGCAAACGCTCCCACTGTGGAAAGGTCGGCGCGCTTCCCGCCGGTGGCGAGCGCAAAAATGGCGTCGCCGTCCCACTGGGTATGCGCCGGGCGTACTGCGCGCGCCATACCGTCCTGCGCCATCTGTGCCACGCGCATCATCTCCGTCTTGGAAAAATCCGCATTGACCGCCACCACGCCGATCACCGTGTTTCTGCGCGGCGCAGATTCGAACGAATGTTTGCGCATCAACTCCAGAGTTTTCTCCCCGGTGCGAATGCCAGCCGCGAACTCGCCGGTGTTCGGATCATACACATCGCCCAGGGCATTGACCGCGGCGATTGCGCCCACCACAATTCCCCTGCCGATGTGAACGCTTGCGCCTCCAATCCCGGACTTCATGGCCCGGCTCTGCCCATAGAATTTTCCCACACTCGCGCCGGTTCCCGCTCCCACCACGCCCTCCGCCGTCTCATCCCGCGAGGCATTGACACATGCCCGGTAGCCCATTTTCGCATCCGGGCGGATGTTGGAACGCCCGATATCGAGGTCGTAGAGAATCGCGGAAGGCACAATGGGGACCAGCGCATCGCGGGTCTGATAGCCGATCTGGTGTTCTTCGAGATAGCGCATCACCCCCGAAGCCGCATCCAGCCCAAAGGCGGAGCCGCCCGCCAGAAGAACCGCGTGAATCCGCTGGACCAGATTGCCCGGGTTCAGCAAATCCGTTTCGCGGGTGCCGGGCGCGCCGCCGCGCACATCCACCCCGGCGGCGGCTCCGGTGCGGCAGAGAATCACGGTACAGCCGGTCAACGCTCTTTTATTCTGCGCGTGTCCCACTTCGATGCCGGGCACATCCGTAATGGAGTTGCGTAGTTTCATCATTGCGAAAAGGCGGCGCCCGCTTTCTCACGAGCGGCAGCCGCCCATGGCTTATTTGCTCAGTTCGCGCACGAGTTGCAGGAACTCCGCCCACTCCTCCTGGAAGAAGTGCACAGTGACGTTGTTCATTTCGATATGGTAGGTGGTTTCGCCGTCGGGTTCTTCGGCTTTCCATGCCATGAAGTTCTCCGTCTCTGCAAGGGTCTCGGTGCGGGGTTCGTGGTTGTTATTGCTCATCGAATTCTCCTGTGGGATGATGTTTTTTGAATCAGGTTCAGGGGAGGTCATTTTCCCTTTTTGAATCTCAGGCTCAGGGTCCGAAAGAAGCGGCGGATCGCCACCACAAGGCGGGAACCCGGCGCGGGCGGCGCGTGGCTCACTTCCTTTTCGGGCCACGGGTCCAAATCCAGCATCTTTCGCATGGTGTAGCGCCACAAGAGCATGGCGGTGGCGAGGATGGGCGCGGCAACCACCACGCCGAGAATGCCGAACAGGTTGGCGGCGACGATGGCGGCGACCAATACGGCGGCGGGATGAACCTTCAGCGCATCCGAGAGAATGCGCGGGGAAACGATGTTATCGAAGATCTGGTCAATGATGAGGGCGACCGCCAGGACCAGCAGCGTGTAATACAACGGCGGCAGGCCGAATAATTTGTAGGCTTGAAAATATGCGATGATGACCAGCACGCCCCAGTTCACCGCCGGACCCACATACGGGACGAAGCGTGCCAGCCCCGCGAGCAGCGCCAGCACAATCGCGTAATGAACGCCCAGGATGCTGAGCGCAATCGAATAGACGATGACGGTCAGGAAAAAGATGATGACCTGTCCGCGCAGGAAGGCGTTCCAAATGCGCCCGAGTTCGCGGCTGAGGCGCGCAAAATCCAGGTTGTAGCCGGGAATTTCCACGGTCAGGATGCGGTCGCGCAGCCCGCCGCTTTCCACAAGCACAAAATAGGAAATCAACAGGACGAAGAGCGTCCAGCCGAGGAAGTTGGCGGCGCTGCCCGCCACCGTGCCGAGCAGGGTGCCGGTGCGGCTGAGCAGAGGCTGTACCATGCCAAGCACCTGACTGCTGAGATCGTTCAGGTCGAGCGCGCTGAAATCCAGTTTGAAGGGACCGAATTCGTACACGCGCCCGGAGACGCTCTCGATCAGTTCGGGCAGGTTGCGAAGCGCATCCTGCACGATGATCACCAGGCTTTGAATCTGCTGTACCAGACCAACGCCGCCGAGCGTGAGCAGACCGAGCAGGAGCAGGACGATAATGCCGTAAATGATCCCCACCGCCGCCCCCCACGATACATGAAGCCTGCGCTGGAGGAAATCGGCAATGGGGTGGAAAAGGTATGCAAGCACAAGCCCGATCACCAGCGGCGTGATGATGAACTGGAATTTGACCAGCAGCGCGCCGATGATGACAACGATCGTAAGCGCGACGACCAGTTTGGTGTTGGTGCCCCAGGATGGGGAGGAGGAATTGGTTGTCTGTTCCATGAAGGAAATCCGTTTCGAAAGCGGAGATGGGGAGAAGCGGTCAATTCGATTCTATCAAAGTTGGGCGATTTTACAACACAAATGAGATTCCCCGGCGGCGCGCTGCGCGGGAAACCCTGCGCCGGGGAAAGTGCCATTATGCCCGGAATAGGTACGAAGTGGTACGGCGCAGGGAGCAGTAAGAAAATTACCGATACTTTTGCGCCATACCCTTTTGAAAGCCGGGCGTGAACTAAGTAGTCGGTCATAAGTTTTTAGAAAACAAATTCCTGCTCATGCCGCCGTCCTCGGCGGCGGGGACGCCGCCGGGAGCGTATTTTTGTAAAATTAGATGAACAAAAAGAGAAACGGAGAGACGGCTTGATGAAGCGGGACAAACGTTTTTCGACCGTCAAATGCGGAGAACGGGGGGTATGGAAACCTCCCGGCGTTCCGGCTGTTTCGTGCGTTGGCTGCGCCGATAAAACAAAACACCCCGCGAAACGATGTTCGCGGGGTGCGGAACAGGCTCGGCTAACAGCCGGAAATGAACGGGAAGAAAACACACCAGCGGTAGGTCGCATCCACCCACCAGAAGAAACCGGCGCAAACACAAATGAACAACAGCACGCCCACGCCGATCAGGATCGGAACCATGTTGGTCTTCTTTGCCGGCGGCGGGGCGGAATAGGCGGCGGCAGGCGGCGGGGCGTAACCGGTGGAGGTGGATTGAACCGGCGGGGGGACAGCCTGCAACCCCTTGCGCGAGACGGCAACCGTCGCGCCGGGGTCGGAGGCAATCGCATCATACATCAGGACGATTTGCTCGCCCAGCGAAATGACATCGCCCGGTTTGAGCACCACCGGACCCGCGAGGCGCTGCCCGTTTACGAATGTGCCGTTTGTGGAACCGAGGTCTTCGAGGACGTATTTCCCGCCCTGGAACATCAAGCGTGCGTGTTTGCGCGAGACTTCCGCATCGTTGATCGCAACCCCGTTGGATGAATCGCGCCCAATGGTGAGCTGCTCGCCTTCGAGCGGGAAGGTGACCCCCGGTGTGGGTCCCGACCTCATCACGAATTGAAACTGTGCCATCTTCTTCCTCCAAACATAATTTCAAGTAAAAAACTTCGCCAAGTGTACAGGCTTAGGACAAAAAAGTCAATTCATCCCTTTTTGACGACTTTCTTCAGTTCGCCCGTCACGCCTTCGCGGGGAATCGTCTTGCCGGAGCGCGGCAGGGAAATCATGAACACCGTCCCCACGCCCATCCTGCTCCTGACCTCGATGCGCCCGCCGTGCCCGTAGACGATCTGCTTGCAGATGGAAAGTCCGAGCCCGGTGCCGGAGGCGCGCGCTTCATGCTCGCGCACGCGATAGAACTTCTGGAACAGATGCGGCAGGGCTTCCTCCGGGATGCCGATTCCCGTGTCCTGCACGTAGATGGCGATGTCGTGCTCGCGCGCTTCCGCCCTCAAGATCACCGTCCCGTTCGGACGGTTGTATTTGATGGCGTTGCTCAGCAGGTTCAGCAGCACCTGCTTGATCTTGTCCCTGTCCGCTTCCAGCAGGGGCAATCCTTCGGGCGATTCCACGCGCAATTGAATGTCGTCCTCGATGGCTTTGGACGCCATGACATCCTTGCACTCGTACATCAGATCCGCCAGGCTGAAGGTCGTCTTGCGGAATTGAACGCGCCCCGATTCCAGCCTTGCCAGGTCGAGGAAGGAAGACGCCAGCGCGTTCAGGCGCATAGTCTCATTATGGATGTTGTTGATGATCTGGTCGCGCTGTTCCTGCGACATTTCCGGGCGCAGGAGCAGATAAGTGGCGGTGCTCAGCGAGGAGAGCGGCGTGCGCAGTTCGTGGACGAATTCGGAGATCAGGTCCGATTGCTGGAACAGGCGGGTGTTCTCGATGGCGACCGCCGCCTGCGCGCCCAGCACCAACAGCATGGATTCATCGGTTTCGGAGAACTTGCCCCTGTGTTTGTTCAGGGCTTCGAGCACCCCCACCACCTTGTTCTTGGTGATCAGCGGAATGCCGAGCAGGGATTGTGTGGAAAGCCCCGTGATCGCCTCGACGTTCGAATAGAAGCGCGGGTCTTCGTGCGCATTCGTGATGCGCACCGCCTTGCGGTTGGTCACGATCCAGCCGGCAATGCTTCCGTCCAGCGGGACGATGATTCCCCGGCGGGTGGATTCATCCATGTTGGTCGAAACCTGGAAGTACAACTGGCGCGAGGTATCGTCGTACAGCAGAATGGAGGCGGCTTCCGCGCCGCTGATCTCCGCCGCGGCATGCACGATGCGGGAAAGCAGAATATCGAGGTCCAGGGTGGAGGCGAGGTCGCGGGCAATGTCAATCAGGCGACGATAACCGTCCAGCCGCTCGGTTTTAATCTCAGCCATGTAAAACTCTCTCCATGATCGCGGGGAGGATCGCGGCAACATCTTCCAGGATGGTCACATCCGCGCGAACGTTCAGGTAGGTCGGCGTATTGTTAATGATGATCAGGTGCGCGCCGCGGTCCAGCGCCTGCATGGGCAGCCCTGCCACGGGCAGTACCTCCAGCGATGACCCCACCACCAGCATCAGGTCGCATTGACGCGCTTCCTTCTGCGCTTTGGACCATGCCGCCTGCGGCAGCTGCTCTCCAAACAGGATTACATCCGGTTTGAGGATTTGTCCGCACTTCGGACAGAGGGGGATTTCCCCGGTGGCGACGAACGGCGTCAGGTAGGGTTCCGCCTGCACCTGATGATAACACTGGGAGCAGGTTAGAGTTTGCATCGAGCCGTGCATTTCAATTACAGTTTTCGACCCCGCTTTTTGGTGGAGCGCGTCAATGTTCTGGGTGATGACGGCTTTGACGTAACCGCGCCGCTCCAGTTCGGCGAGCGATTGATGCGCCGGGTTGGGCTGGGCGTAAAAAATCTGGCTCGCCAGCGGGCGGAACCATGCAAAGAACTTTTCGGGATGGGTGCGAAACGTGCCGAGCGAGGCGACTTCCAGCGGTTCATCCCTGGACCATAAGCCTGTGCCCGTGGAGCGGAAATCGGGAATCCCCGACGGCGTGGAGAGCCCCGCGCCGCTCAAAATGACAGAGTGTTTCGAGTTGCGGAATAAATCTGCGGCAAATTCGATGCTGGTCTGCGTCTGGGATGAAAAGGAGATCATCGAGCCTTTTCGCGTTCAATGACCGCTTCGGCGATCTTCAAGAACTGCTGGGAGGTCATGTTGGTGGGCTGCGCCATCACGGCGGGCGTTTGCAGGCGCGAGGCTTGCAGGAACAGTTCCGGCGCCGGGGTGACGGTGGCGGCAATCGAATGCCCCAGTTTTTCCTGCACCTGCGCCCAGGGCATCTGCGCTTCGGAGCGCTGACGGTTGTTCAGAACCGCCGTGATGCTCTTGCGGTCAATGCCCAGCGCGGCGATTTCATCGAGCAGGAATTTGGTTTGCTGAATGGTGGCGGGCATGCCCTCCAGAACGATAATTCGCTCGTGGCAGATCGGGAGGAGTTTTTGCACAAATACGGGCAGCCCGGCGCCGAGGTCCAGGATGACGAAGCGCGCCAGTGAAGCCAGCCGCGCCGCCAGCGCCTCGAAATTCTGCACGTTCGAGACCAAAATCACATCGCGCGGATTCTCGGAGGCAAGGAGAAGTCTTAAACCGGAACTGTGATGCACAATCGAAGACTGGACCTTCTCGCGCGTCACCTCGACCACCGCGCCCTGCAAAATTTCGCTCAATCCTTTTTGATTTGGAATCCCAAGTTCCAAGCCCAGCGTGCCTTGTCCCGGGGTCAATTCAGCCAGAAGCACATCAGATTGGTCACGGGCTAACAGGCTTGCAGCCAGGTTGGTGGCAAGTGTGGTAACCCCCAGCCCGCCGCGCGCGGAAAGCACGCCGATCACATACGCGGGGCGTTCGTTGACGGCGGTCTTGAACTCGTCCGTGGGTTTTTTCTGCGCCGCACGCGCCAGCAGCGCCTTGACGTGCGCCTGCAATTCGGTGGGATGGGTCGGTTTGGTGAGGTAATCGTCCGCTCCCGACTCGAACCCCGTGACTTTATCGTCGAGTTGCGTCTTTGCCGTAAACATGAGGATCGGGATGCCGGCCGTCGCTGGGTTCTTGCGCAGGCGGCGGGTGACTTCGTATCCATCCATATCCGGCATCATGACATCGAGCAGGATCAAATCCGGTCGCTCCTCGAGCGCCTTGGCAAGACCCTGCGAGCCGTTGGAAGCCGCGCTGATCTGATACCCCTGCCGCTGAAGCATCAACCCCACCAGCCGCAATGTATCCACATCGTCGTCAATAATCAGGATGCGTTCTGCCATGTTCACCTCTTAGCCGGCTGCGATTGAGACCCTGAAAGCCAGCACGCTCCGGCTTACGAGCCGTTCAAATGCCTTCATAGCGACTAATTATACCGGACAAGTTCTTACATTTCATTAATCGTCCCGCCCGGGCGGGACATGCTATAATGACGACGCAACGGGATGAACTCCCGGAGTGACCTCCGGGAAACGCCTTCCGACACGGGGATGACAGGCTTCGACGGGAGAGGCTGGTCCCGGAATGCGAGCCGAGAGCGCACCGAACTCGATAAATCAGTGCAACCATTAAGTGCCAACAGCACTTCCTATGCTGCTATGCCCCTCGCCGCCTAGTGTGGTGATTGCATAACAGTTGCGGCGCCAGTCGCCGCACGTCCGCCGTCCCCGCTCTCCACCCGGTGACGGACCGGGCGAGACAAAGGTGCGAGTGCCGCGCGCGATTCTGCTAAGCGCGCGAAAGACCAGCAGATGGTCACAGGCTTACCAGCCCGCCGGGATGCCTGTGATGACGACTAACGGCAGGCTACGCTCGTAGAGTTCCGAGGGTCGAATCTTTCGGACCCGGGTTCAATTCCCGGCATCTCCACCTCCTTCACTGCCCGGCTGTTTCGCTGGGCAGTGATTGTCATTGCATCTGACCTCAAATCAAATGCCCAGCTTTGCGCGGGCATTTATGTTATAAGAAGCGCCATGAAACGTATCCTTTATGTTGGATTCCTCCTCCTCACCTCTGCCTGCACCATGGGGACTCCTCCGCCTGCGGCTGAACCTGCCCCCACACAAGCGCCTCTTCCAACGCCTCTGCCTGCCACATCCACCCCGACCTTAATTCCCACCGAAACCGCCTCCCCCACGCCCGCACCGCCGCCGTTATTCTTCACGGAGGAGTTTGACGCCCCCTCGCCGTATTGGGAATTCCTGCAAGCCGGCGGGCTGGTCCCCCCAACCCCGGCGGTCGAAAACGGCTTTCTCCGCATCGCTATCCCAACCGCAGATACATGGGGCGTCGGCGTTTACAATGCGCACGCCTATTCAAACGTATTCGTGCGCGCCAAAATCTCCTTCAGCCCATCGGGCTCGGCCGGCTTGATCTGCCGCTACGACGGAGAGGACGGCTGGTTCGAATACAACCTCGCCAGCGATGGCACGTACAGCGTCCTGCTTGGTCAATGGCTGGCGGAGGGCATCGCTCAATACCAGCCCATCGTCACGGATGAAGACAGCCGCTTCTTCGACACCGGCAGTTTGACCGGCGAGATCGGGCTGTTCTGCGAAGACGGCTTCCTCCGCCTGTACGTGAACGATACCTTGATCCGCAACCTGGATGTTGCAAACTACGGCTTGACCCAGGGCGGGATCGGCGTCACAGCGGCATCCTTCGCCGAGGCGCCCATGAATGCGGTGTTTGAATGGCTCAGGGTAAGCGACAAATGAACAACAGCGTCTTTTTGCAGTGCGAGCCGCCCTGGAGGCGGCTCTTTTATTAAAAACCTATGCGATGTTAACAGAATTCTTGCACTCATCGCTTAAGATGTGGGCATGATATTTTCCAGCAAGGAGATTTCTCATGGGCAAAATCATCGGAATTGACCTCGGCACAACCAACAGCGTTGTTGCCGTCATCGAAGGCGGCACACCCACCGTAATCACTACGGCGGAGGGCGGTCGTCTGTGCCCGTCTGTGGTGGCGTTCAACAAGAACGGCGAACGCATGGTCGGGCAGACCGCCAAACGGCAGGCGGTTGTGAACCCGGATAACACCATTTACTCCATCAAGCGATTTATCGGACGGCATTACGAAGAGACCGAAGCCGAACGCGCCATGGTTCCCTACCAGGTCGTCAAGGGACCGGCGGGCGACGTGCGCGTCAAAATCCCGGTCAATGGCAGGGAATACTCTCCGCAGGAGATCAGCGCGATGGTGTTGAGCAAGCTCAAGGCGGATGCCGAAGCGTATCTCGGCGAACCCGTCACCCAGGCGGTCATCACCGTTCCCGCATACTTCAACGACAGCCAGCGTCAAGCCACCAAGGACGCGGGCAAGATCGCGGGTTTGGAGGTTCTGCGCATCATCAACGAACCGACGGCTTCCGCGCTGGCATACGGACTCGATAAAAAGAAGAACGAAACCATTCTCGTCTTCGACCTCGGCGGCGGCACGTTCGACGTGTCCATCCTCGAAGTGGGCGAAGGCGTGATCGAAGTGAAAGCCACCAACGGCGACACCCACCTCGGCGGCGACGACTGGGATCAGCGCATCGTCAACTGGGCGGCGGATGAATTCAAGAAAGACCAGGGCATTGACCTGCGCCAGGACCGCCAGGCGTTGCAGCGTCTGCGCGAAGCGGCGGAGAAGGCGAAGATCGAACTCTCGACCGTGATGGAAACGGAGATCAACCTGCCGTACATCACCGCCGACGCCAACGGTCCGAAACACCTGCAATTGAAACTCACCCGCGCGAAATTCGAGCAGATGACCGAAGACCTGCTGCAGCGCTGCCGCAAGCCGTTCGAAGCCGCGCTGAAAGACGCGGGCTTGACCCCGGATAAGCTCGATGAAATCGTACTGGTCGGCGGTTCCACCCGCATGCCGATGGTGCAGGACCTGGTCCGCAAACTGACGCAGAAAGAACCGAACAAAGGCGTCAACCCGGATGAAGTCGTGGCAATCGGCGCGGCGATTCAGGGCGGCGTGCTGGGCGGCGAAGTCAAAGACATCCTGTTGCTCGACGTGACCCCGCTCTCGCTCGGCGTGGAAACCATGGGCGGCGTGATGACCGTGATGATCGAACGCAACACGACCATCCCCGTCCGCAAGACCGAGGTGTATTCCACCGCCGCCGACAACCAGACCGCCGTGGACATCCACGTTTTGCAGGGCGAACGCCCGCTTGCCGCGGATAACATGTCGCTTGGGCGCTTCCGCCTCGACGGAATCCCGCCGGCGCCGCGCGGCATTCCGCAGATCGAAGTGACCTTCGATATTGACGCCAACGGCATCCTGCATGTGACTGCGAAGGATAAAGCCACTGGCAAGGAACAGAAGGTGACCATCACCGCCTCGACCAACCTGAACAAGAGCGATATCGAGCGCATGGTGCAGGAGGCGCGCCAGAACGAAGCCGCCGACAGGAAACGCCGCGAGGTCATCGAAGTCAGGAACAACGCCGACAACCTCGCCTACCAGATCGAAAAAGCGCTGCGCGAACTCGGCGACAAGGTTCCTTCGGCGGAACGCAGCGCCATCGAATCCAGGGTCAGCGAACTGAAGCAAGCCGCGCAGGGCGACGACGTGGAAAAGATCAAGAGGCTTTCGGAAGAATTGCAGAACACCTTCCATGCCCTGAGCCAGCAGATGTACGCCCAGAATCAGGGGCAGCAGCCCCAGCCCGAAGGCGGACCATCGGCGCCGCGCGACGGCGACGTGATTGACGGCGAAGTGAAAGAGTAAAAAAAATAATAAAGAGTTTAGACCCTAAAGGTTTTCGAAACCTTTAGGGTCTTTTGTTATATAATCCTTTTCATGAATAGATTTGGAAATATTAATAAACGCTGGCTGGTGTTGGGTGTCGTTGCGTTTGGTATTCTCATCGCGCTCCTGCCGCCCGTGCGCGCGCGCCTCTCGACCCAATTCGAACTCCTGCGCACGCGCGTGGTTTATTTCTTCAACCCGCCGAGCGAAGCCGTTTTTGAACCGAGCGAACAAATCCCTTTTACCGTTGAAACCGCCGTCGGGACCGCCCGCGCCGAAATGCTGTTGACCTTGACTCCCAAAGCGACTCCTACGCCGAAGGCGGGTCCCACCGCCAAGCCGACGGTCACTCCCACGCCCTTGCCTGCCTCTGTTATTCTCCCGGGCGTCGTCTACGTTGACCAGCACGGACGCTGGAATTACTGCGGTCCCGCCAACCTGACCATGGCGCTCAACTTCTGGGGCTGGACGGGAAACCGCGACGACGTGGCAAAGGTCATCAAGCCCGGCTCGCCGGATACCAAACTGAACTTCATCGAGCGCGGCTTGCCGGATAAAAATGTGATGCCGTACGAAATGGTGGACTTCGTCAACCTCCACACGGAATTCCGCGCCCTCTCGCGCTATGGCGGCGATATGGACCTGCTCAAGCGTCTCATCGCCGCTGGGTTTCCTGTCGTCGTGGAAAAGGGATATTACGAACGCGATTACACGGGAAAGATTGACTGGCTCGGTCACTATCTGTTCACCACCGGCTACGACGACGCGCGCGGCGGCTTTATCGTGCAGGATGCCTACCTCAAACCCGGCAAGGACCTGCTGAGCAGGTATCAGGATTACAACGACGGCTGGCGTTCCTTCAATTATCTGTTTATCGTGGTCTATCCCGCCGACCGCGAAGCCGAGGTTTTGAATTTGCTCGGTCCCTGGGCGGATGAAACCTGGGCGGCTCAACATGCGCTCGAAGCAGCGGAGCAGGAAATCCAAACCATAAAAGATAACAACCTGTTCTTCGCCTGGTTCAACAAAGGGACGAGCCTCGTCGCTTTGAACCAGTATGCCGATGCATCCTTCGCATACGACCAAGCGTTCCGCCAGTATTCCAGTTGGGATACCAAAAAGGGCAACCGCCCCTTCCGCATGATGTGGTATCAGACCGGTCCGTATTTTGCCTACTATTATTCCGCCCGCTATCAGGACGTCATCAACCTCGCAAACACAACGCTGTACGACACCATCTCCAAGCCCACCCTCGAAGAATCCCTGCTCTGGCGCGGACGCGCCTACTACATGCTCGGCGATACCGAAGCCGCCATCGCAGATTACCGCGCCGCGCTTCAAGTCCACGCCAACTGGTTCCCCGCCGTGCAGGCGCTGCAGGAACTTGGGGTGCAGCCGTAGTTCGATTACCTACTATGCTATACTTGATTTATGGACGATAACCAATTTCCCAAAATAGACCGAACCGTTCTTTCGGTTGTATCGTCGTTTCAGGAAGCAGATATGAAAGATCGGGAGTACTGGCATTCCAAAACCCCGCGCGAACGCCTGCAACACATGCAACTTTTGCGGAGAATTAATTATGGAACTAACTCTGCCGCCCGACTTCAAAGAGTTCTTGAGATTGCTGAAAGAACATGACGTTCGTTATTTGCTGATCGGGGGATACGCTGTTGGTTATCATGGTTATCCCCGCGCCACAGAGGATATGGATATTTGGGTCGCCATACATCCCGATAATGCTCAAAAATTGGTCTCCGCGCTGAAAGACTTTGGGTTCGATAACCCTGCATTAAAACCCGAATTGTTCTTGCAAAAGCCAAAAATTGTCCGCATGGGTTACCCTCCCATGAGGCTTGAAATTACGACGTTCATTTCAGGTGTTGAGTTTGACGATTGCTACAAAACACGAATTGTGGACAAGTTGGATGGGGTTGAAGTCAACTTGATTGATCTGGAAAACCTCAAAAAGAACAAAAGAGCCAGCGGAAGGGCAAAAGATATCGCCGACGTTGAAGAGTTGCCCTGACACATAATAAGATATATGAAACTATTGCACTTCGCCGACGCGCATATTGACATGGCAAACTACGGGCGGCACGACCCGGTTTCGGGCTTGCCGCTGCGCGTGCTGGATTTCCTCAAATCGCTCGATACCATCGTGGATACCGCCATCGAACGCAAGGTGGACATGGTCATCTTCGCGGGCGATGCCTACAAAGACCGCTCGCCCGCGCCGACCTTCCAGCGCGAGTGGGGCAGGCGCATCATGCGGCTTTCGCAGGCGAAGATTCCAACGCTGCTATTGGTCGGCAATCATGACATTTCTCCAGCCATCGGGCGCGCCCACGCCTTGCAGGAATTCAAGACGCTGCAGGTGCCATTCGTCAAAGTGCTGGATGAGCCCGCGCTTCTCAAACCGGACGAGTTGTGGGGTCTGCCCATTCAAGTCATTGCCATGCCGTGGATCGCGCGCTCCGGCTTGATGGCTGCCCTTGAAATGAGCGCGGAGCAAACCGAGGAAATCTACTCGAATATCGAAGAACGAATATCGAACCTTTTGGAGAACATGCTTGCCGAGACGGATCCATCCCTGCCGGTCATTCTCACCGCGCATGCCTCCATCGAAGGGGCGAAGTTCGGCGGCGAGCGGCTCGTCATGCTCGGCAATGACCTGGTTTTATCGGGCAGCCTCGTGAAAAACCCGAAATTCAATTATGTGGCGATGGGACACATTCACAAGCCGCAGGACGTAAATGAGGGCAATCAGCCGCCGGTCGTTTACCCCGGCTCCATCGAGCGCGTGGATTTTGGCGAAGCGAAGGAAGACCGCTTCTTCGTCATCGCGGAGGTGGGGCAGGGACGGGATACAAAAGTAGAGTGGATTCAACTCACGGGGGTGAGAAAGTTCATAGACTGCCGGGCAGTCCTCAGGTTCAGCGAGAACGCGACCGAGGCTCTTAAGGCGGCGATGCCCGCAGCCGGTGAAATGTCCGATGCCATCATCCGCCTTACAGTCGAATATCCAAGAGAATGGGACTCGTTGATTGACGAATCTGCCCTGCGAAAACATGCCGGGGGCGCGTTTGAGTTCCATCTCGTTAAACGCCCGCAAATCGAGTCGCGGGTGCGCATTCCGGAGGGGCAGGCAGTGAGCAGTTTGAGCCCTCTCGATTTGCTGGCGCAATATTTTGACTCGACGAAGACAGGCGGCAGGGACGAACTGCTGACCCTCGCACAGAATATCCTCTCTGAACCGGAAGAAAGGTAAAATACATCCGCCACTCTATTATCGAAAGGAGAAACTGATATGAAACTGAATAAGGATTTTGCCTTCCTCCTGCTCGCGGTTTATCTGATTCTGGTCGGCGCGCAGGAACTGTTCGGCTTGGGTTTCGCCTTCATGGGGGTCATCATGGGAATCTGCGCGCTGGGCGCGGGTATCCTGTTTCTGCTCAAACGATGATACAAGCGGCCTTGACTTTGGCTATTTAGTTGAGGGGATTGAAAAGAGGAAGCCTTCCGAGTAAAGTTTAGTTGAGAAACAAAACTTGATCGGGAGGCTTCCATGAAT
>QMIW01000040.1 GCA_024434165.1 Chloroflexota bacterium
TCCTTTGACCGTGAACTTTCCATCATTGCAGTGCGAAATAAATCGGGCGAGACAAAGTTTTATCCGTTGATCGAGAATCATCATCGTGATGGAATTTTGGGAGCAGGTCAACTGGGACGCATGCTCGCCCTGGCTGGATACCCGCTCGGACATCGCTTCCGCTTCCTGGACCCCGCCTCCGACTCACCCGCAGGCTTGCTCGCTGACCATTTAACTTTTGACTACGCTGACACATCTGCACTTGAACATTTCGCGCGTGGATTGGACGTGGTTACATACGAGTTTGAGAACGTCCCTGTGGAAGCAGCGCGGCATTTAGAAAAATTTGTCCCTGTCTATCCGCCTTCGTTGGCATTGGAAAAGGCACAAGACCGCTTCGTTGAGAAATCTTTCTTTCAAGAGTTGGGAATACCCACTCCCAAATTCACAATAAACGGACTTGATAACGGATTTGGGTTTCCTGCTGTGTTGAAGACTCGTCGCATGGGATATGACGGGAAGGGTCAAAGTATTGTCCATTCGCAAGCGGAAGTAGCGGCTGAAAAAGCAGTAGATTGTATTTTGGAAGAGTTTGTTTCCTTTGACCGTGAACTTTCCATCATTGCAGTGCGAAATAAATCGGGCGAGACAAAGTTTTATCCGTTGATCGAGAATCATCATCGTGATGGAATTTTGGGCGAGACAAAGTTTTATCCGTTGATCGAGAATCATCATCGTGATGGAATTTTGAGATTGTCGCTGGTGATTGGGAATGTCTCAGCGGAATTGCAAAGGCAGGCAGAAGAACATGCAACGCGAGTGATGATTGCTTTGAATTACGTCGGCGTGCTGACAATTGAGTTTTTCGAGAAAGATGGTCAATTACTGGCAAATGAAATGGCGCCGCGCGTTCACAACAGCGGGCATTGGACAATCGAAGGGGCGGTCACGTCTCAGTTCGAGAATCAGGTTCGGGCGGTGTGTGATGCGCCGCTTGGGAGTACGAATCCGCTCGGGGTGTGTGCCATGGTCAATTTGGTGGGAACGCTTCCAGACGAGACATCCATCTTGAAAATTGAGGGAGCGCATTTGCACTTGTACGATAAGGCTCCGCGACCGAAACGCAAGTTGGGACACATCACATTGGTTGAAAAAGACGTTGCGACGTTGAACGAAAAACTGAATGAGATAAGGAAGTTGTATGCTGAATTTTAGTGAGTCGCCGAAGGAAGAATGCGGCGTAATCGGAATCTTCGCGCCGAATGAAGACGTGGCGCGCATGACGTTCTTTGGCTTGTATGCCTTGCAGCATCGCGGACAGGAAGCCGCAGGCATGGCGGTTGCAGATGGGCAAGTGATGACAATGCACAAAGGTATTGGTTTGGTGTCGCAGGTTTTTACGCCAAGCACAATGACTGAGTTGAAGGGACATTATGCAATCGGGCATACTCGCTATTCGACAACGGGGTCATCGTCGCTGCGCAATGCACAGCCGTTTATGATCGAAACGATACATGGTCCGCTGGCGTTGGCACATAATGGCAACTTGGTCAACTCGGCGGAGTTGCGACGGGAATTGATGGTACAAGGTGTTGGGTTTTCATCGTCATCGGATACCGAAGTGATGACGATGATGCTGGCGCGCAATGGCGGCGCAACATGGGAAGAGCGCATCAAGACCGCGATGAAAAAATGGGCGGGGGCGTATTCGTTAGTGATTCTGACTCGTGATTGTGTGTACGCCGTACGTGACCCGTGGGGATTTCGTCCGCTGTGCATTGGGATGCTGCCAAGCGGCGGACATGCTGTGGCTTCGGAAGTTGGCGCGTTGCAGACGTTAGGCTGCGAAGCCATCCGCGATGTGAAGCCTGGCGAAGTGGTTTCGTTATCAAATAATGCTTTGAAAGTGATGCAGGCGGTGAAACCAGAACAGCCTTCGGCAATGTGCGTATTTGAGCATATCTATTTTGCTAGACCCGACCAGACCTGGGATGGGATTAACGTTCATCATGTGCGGCAGAGACTGGGGGAAGAATTGGCGCGAGAAGTTGCAAACGGACTCTCTCACGGATTAACGGATGGAAGCGGACTAGTAAACGGACTTTATAGCGGACTCACGGAAAAAAACGGACAAGGGTTTGCAGATGTGGTGATCCCTGTGCCTGATTCGTCTGTGCCTGCGGCGATTGGGTTTTCGCATGTGAGTGGAATTCCGTATAACGATGGGTTTATCAAGAACAGATACGTTGGTCGGACATTCATTGAGCCAACGGATTCTTTGCGAAAGCGTGGCGTAGCGTTGAAGTTCAACGTCATCAATGAGAATGTCCGTGATAAGCGGGTGGTGATGATCGACGACAGCATTGTGCGTGGGAATACGACAGGTCCGCTGATCAAGTTGTTGCGCAGTGCGGGCGCTAAGGAAGTGCATGTGGCAATTACTTGTCCGCCGATCGCGCATCCCTGTTTCATGGGCGTGGACATGGGCAGGCACGAAGACTTGATCGCTCACAAACGCACAGTGGGGGAGATCCGCGAATATGTCGGTGCGGACAGTTTGTATTACCTATCCGTGGATGGCATGATGAAAGCGGTTCAGCGTAAAGATGGATTTTGTCAGGCGTGTTTTACGGGGCAGTATCCCATCCCTGTGGATTTGATGTCTGTAAAAACAGGTTTTGAAAGAGGGATGAAATAATGAATGTACTAGTCATTGGTTCAGGCGGGCGGGAACATGCGATTGTGTGGAAGGTCAGTCAATCGCCGAAGTTGACGAAGTTGTATGCGCTGCCTGGCAACCCAGGGACGGCGGAGTTAGCAGAAAATGTTAGCGGCGTTTCTGTGGATGACCATGCGGCAGTAGCAGATTTTTGTAAAAGCAAGCGGATTGACCTGGTCATTGTCGGTCCAGAAGCGCCGTTGGCGGTGGGATTGGTGGATTCGCTTTCAGCGGAGGGAATCCGCTGCTTTGGACCGAGTCAAGCCGCGGCGCAGATCGAAGCGTCGAAATCCTTTGCCAAGGATTTCATGGCGCGGCATCACATCCCAACCGCAAAGTATGCAACCTTCTCAAATTACGATGAAGCCGTTTGCTATTTGGCATCCGTTGATCATCCAATTGTCATCAAGGCGTCGGGACTGGCGGCAGGCAAAGGGGTGATCTTGCCTGAAACGGATGAAGAGGCGAAGACGGCGCTCGAAGAAATTTTGGTAAAGAAAGTGTTTGGCGAAGCGGGCGCGGAAGTTGTCATTGAAGAACGGATGACAGGACAGGAAGTATCATTGATGGCATTTACCGACGGAACATCCGTTGTGCCGATGTTGCCAGCGCAAGACCATAAACGGATTTTTGACGGCGACAAAGGCGCAAACACAGGCGGAATGGGAGCGTATGCGCCTGCGCCGATATTTACATCCGAACTGATGAACGAAGCGGTTGAAAATATTTTGAAACCCGCTGTGAACGGGATGAAGAGTGAAGGCAATCCGTTTGTGGGCGTGTTGTATGCAGGCTTGATGCTCACGCCGAGCGGAATCCGCACGCTGGAATTCAACTGTCGCTTTGGCGATCCTGAGACTCAGGTGGTGCTTCCGCTGTTGAAAACGGATTTGGTTGAGATCGCCGAAGCTTGTGTGGATGGTCGTTTGAATGAATTGAATATCCGCTGGAAAAAAGGCGCTGCAGTTTGTGTGGTGCTGGCGAGCAAGGGGTATCCTGAAAAAGTAGAAAGTGGCAAAGTCGTAACCATCGAGAAACTTCCAGATAACATGGTTTGTTTTCACGCGGGCACGAAAATAGAAAACGAAAAAATAATAACGTCAGGCGGACGTGTGTTCGGTCTGACGGCTTGGGCGGATAATATCAAGACAGCAATCCATAACGTATATGCTAATATTGGCAAAATCTCCTTTGAGGGCGTTCAATATCGCAAAGATATTGCTCAGCGTGCGTTATCATAAACGGACTTGATCACGGACACACGGATTAAAACGGACGGTTGTAAGCGGACTCTTTCACGGACTCACGGATAAAAACGGACAGAGCAAAAACGGAGGTTGTATGGCAAAGGAAAAAACAGGGTTGGTTAAGACACCACTGGATGAATTGACTTACAAAGTCAATGGATTGGCAATGCAGGTCATGCGCGAACTGCGTTCGGGGCATAAGGAAGAGTTTTACCAGCGACGACTTACTGAATTATGTCTTGAAGCAGGCTTGCAAGCAGAAATGGAAAAGCGAGTTGAAGTCTGGATCAATGAATCATTGGTCGGCTATCTTTATCTTGATTTATGGATTGAGAATTCTCTAGTCGTAGAATGCAAGGCATTGAGCCATGATTTGACCAATCATGAGCTGCATCAAGTATTGGTGTATCTTGCCGCCACGGGCAGTCCTGTGGGTATGTTGTATAACTTTGGAAAGTCCACATTGGAATTCAAGCGTGTTCTAAAGCCTGCCAGCATGCAAGACTGGCAAAAATATTTATATCGCGTCATCTGGACCCCACCAGATACGACCCTCCCGCGTGAAGATGCAATTTCGTCCAACACACCTATTCGCTTTTCTGTTATCAGTGATCTCGCCAACCAACCCGCTGTCCTCCCGTCCGCTGACAAGTCCGCTCCGGTCCGTGATTCCGTTATAGAGTCCGCTTATAGCAGATCTGGCGTTGACATCGACGCAGGCAATCGCGCCGTTGAGTTGATGAAAGATTCGGTCAAAGCCACGTACAACGAATCCGTGCTTGCGGGCATCGGTTCGTTCGGCGGTCTCTTCGACGCCTCCGCGCTCAAGCAAATGGACAGCCCCGTGCTCGTTGCGTCCACCGATGGCGTCGGCACCAAGGTCAAACTCGCCGCGTCCGTCGGTCGTTATCGCGGCATCGGTCACGACATCGTCAATCACTGCATCAACGATATTCTCGTGCAGGGCGCACGTCCGCTTTTTTTTATGGATTACTTCGCCACCTCCAAATTAAATCCCGAACAAACTGCGGAAGTGGTGACGGGCATCGTTGAAGCCTGTAAAGAATCCGATATGGCATTGCTCGGTGGTGAGACCGCGGAAATGCCTGGCGTGTATCGCGATGGAGAATTTGATGTGGCTGGCACGATCGTCGGCGTATTGGAACGCTCTCGCCTCCTCCCCCGCCCGAACCTGCTCGCTGGTGACCTGATCCTTGGTCTCCCCTCCAGCGGACCACACACCAACGGCTACTCGCTCATCCGCAAAGTCTTCGAAGGCGCAGACTTGGAATCCGTTCACCACGGACTCAACTGCTCACTTGCGGACGCATTACTTGCTCCGCATCGTTCCTATTATTCAACGCTCTATTCATTTCTTCCACATATCAAAGCCCTTGCCCACGTCACAGGCGGCGGATTTATCGAAAACATTCCGCGCGTCCTGCCAGAAAAACTAAATGCTGTCATCCGTTTGGATTCATGGCAAGTCCCTCCCTTGTGGAAGTTGATCCAAGAACAGGGTAATATCTCCACCGAAGAAATGTACCGCGTCTTCAACATGGGCATCGGCATGATTGCCATTGTGGATAAATCTGTCGCTGCTGACCTTCAATTGTCTATTCCAGAACCCACCTTCATCATTGGTGAACTCATCGGAGGCAAAAGAAAGGTCATCTTGGCTTGAAAATCCGATTAAGTATCCGCTATCCGTTTCAATAATCCGCTACAAAAGGAAACGTCATGAAATCCCTCACCCTCCGCTACGGAACAAACCCCAATCAATCGCCTGCCCGCGTCTTCATGCAAGATGATAGTGACTTGCCCATCTCTGTCCTCGGTGGTTCGCCAGGCTACATCAACCTGCTGGACGCGCTCAACGCGTGGCAACTGGTTCGGGAGTTGAAGCAGGTCATCGGTCAGCCTGCGGCGGCTTCGTTCAAACATGTCAGCCCGTCGGGAGCGGCTATCGCCAATCCGTTATCCGACATCCTCAAGAAAATCTATTTCGTTGATGATATGGAACTCTCGCCTCTCGCCACTGCCTACGCCCGCGCCCGCGGCGTGGACAGGATGTCATCGTTTGGCGATTTCATCGCGTTATCCGATACAGTAGATGTGCCAACAGCAAAACTGATTTCGCGCGAAGTGTCCGATGGTGTGATCGCGCCTGCGTACGAGCCTGAAGCGCTGGAGATTTTGAAGAAAAAGAAACAAGGCAAATATGCAGTGGTGCAAATTGACCCTGCCTACGAACCACAGTTGACCGAGACACGCCAAGTCTTCGGCGTAAGCATGGAACAGCGCCGCAACGACCGCATTGTGACCCGCGAAGATTTTGCCAACATCGTGACGAAGAAAAAAGACCTGCCTGAATCCGCTGTGCGCGATATGTTCATCGCATGGATCACGCTCAAGTTCACGCAGTCCAATTCCGTGTGTTACGTGACCGATGGGCAGACCATCGGCATTGGCGCAGGGCAGCAATCGCGTGTACATTGTGCCCGTCTCGCTGGCTCCAAAGCGGATTTGTGGCGGTTGCGACAGCATCCATCCGTTCTCGCTCTTCCGTTCAAGGATGGTATCAAACGCCCCGACCGCGATAATGCCATTGACCAGTTCCTGCAGCCCGATGTAACAGAAGCCGAGAAACAGAACTGGAAAAATGTATTTATTGAAATCCCCAATCAGTTAACTGCCGAAGAGCGCCGCGCGTGGCTCGACGGTCTCACCGATGTCACGCTCGGCTCGGATGCCTTCTTCCCTTTCCGCGACTCGATTGACCGCGCCGCCAAGAGCGGAGTGAAATACGTCCTGCAACCTGGCGGCTCCAACCGCGACGAAGATGTCATCGCCGCCTGTGACGAATACGGCATGACCATGGTCTTCTCAGGTCTGCGATTGTTTCATCACTAGACTGGCAACTATTCACTGGATACTGATTACTGATGATTTCTCGTCTTGTTGTCCTCATCTCTGGCAATGGCTCCAACCTGCAAGCCATCCTTGACGCCTGCGCATCAGGTGAACTTCCCGCCTCTGTCGTCTGCGTTATCTCCAACAAAGCGGACGCATACGGACTCGTCCGCGCCAAAAATGCAGGTGTCGAAGCCGTTTACTTCGCAAAACTGGCAAGCGAGACACGCCAGGAATACGACAAACGACTAGCTGACTATGTGACCACCAAACTACCCGACTACATCATCCTCGCTGGCTGGATGCGAATTCTTTCCTCGTCCTTTCTTTCCTCTTTTCCCAACCGTGTCATCAACCTCCACCCCGCCCTGCCCAACACTTTCCCAGGTACACACGCCATCGAACGTGCCTTTGAGTCCTATCAACGCGGCG
Source organism: Chloroflexota bacterium (assembly GCA_024434165.1). GTDB lineage: Bacteria > Chloroflexota > Anaerolineae > Anaerolineales > Villigracilaceae > Villigracilis. Next base: position 7,291 of record QMIW01000040.1, read on the forward strand.
AGATCAAATACACAGGTGTCATGGTGCATCTCGTCCCCAACGAAGGCGTGGACAACGGTCCTGTGCTGGCAACAGAAATCGTCCCTATCTATAAAGAGGATACGCTCGAATCGCTTGAAATCCGTGTTCACCAAACAGAACATCGCATCTTAGTTCAAACCATCAAAAATCTACTCACGGACAAAATCCGTTTCCATCCGTGAATCCGTTATAAAGTCCGTTTACAAAAGGAACCAACCTCATGCCCACAGCCATCCTCTCCGTCCACAACAAAACTGGACTCATCGAATTCGCCCAGGGACTCGCCTCCCTCGGCTGGACTTTGCTTGCCTCAGGCGGCACCGCCAAACTTCTGCGTGACAACGGACTATCCGTCACCGAAGTCGCAGACTACACCAAGTCGCCTGAAATCCTCGGCGGACGGGTCAAGACTCTCCATCCCGCCATTCACGGCGGACTCCTTGCCCGCCCCACCGAATCCGATCTCCAGCAACTCCGCAACCTCGGCTGGGAATACATTGACCTTGTCGCCGTCAATCTCTATCCCTTCGAAAAAACCATCGCCAAAACAGATGTGACCTACGCTGACGCCATCGAAAACATTGACATCGGCGGCGTGACCCTCATCCGCGCCGCGGCGAAGAACCACGAACGCGTTACCCTCGTCTGCGACCCTGCCGATTACACATCCGCTCTCGATGAAATCCGCTCTGGCGGCATCTCCGCTCAAACCCGCGCCAAACTTGCCGTCAAAGGTTTCGCCGCCACCGCCCACTACGACACCGCCATCCATGCTTATTTGAAACAACAACTCGGGACGTAAATCCATTTATCCGCTTTTCAATCCGTTCCCCTCCAAATGGTGAGCGGGTTGACGCTGCGCGACATGGAGCGTAAATCCGTTTATCCGCTTCACTAATCCGTTACCCGTCCGTTTACCCACTTTTCAATCCGTTCCCCCAATCCGCTTTTCCCGAAAGGAACCCAAATGAACGAAGAACTTTTTGACCGCTTTGACTCCCTCACCTTCGACGATGTCCTCATCGTCCCTGGCTACACCGAAGTGCTGCCCAACGAAACGGATGTGCGCGTACAACTCACGCCGACCATTCATCTTAATATTCCGATCCTCTCCGCCGCTATGGATACGGTCACCGAAGCACGGCTGGCGATTGCACTGGCACGCGAAGGCGGAATGGGTATCATCCATCGCAACATGCCACCCGAAAAACAAGCCGCCGAAGTGGAAAAGGTCAAGCGCTCGCAGTCAGGCATGATCGTTGAACCCATCAGCCTCCAGCCCGACGCGCCGCTCAGCCAAGCCGAAGAGATCATGTCCACCTATCACATCAGTGGCGTACCCATCACCGATGACAATGGCAAACTCGTCGGCATCCTCACCAACCGCGACATCCGTTTTGTCGAACCGTCCGATTACAACCTGCCCGTCAACCAGTTCATGACCAGCGGAGAAAAACTCATCACCGCCAGGGTGGGTATCTCCATCAAAGAAGCCAAAGACATCCTGCAAAAATATCGCATCGAAAAACTTCCGCTTGTGGACGAGAACGGATTACTCAAAGGCTTGCTCACCGTCAAGGACATTCAAAAAGCGCGCGAGTATCCCAATGCCGCAACAGATTCAAAAGGTCGCCTTATCGTTGGCGCGGCAGTCGGCGTAGGCAAGGATGTTGAAACCCGTGTCGAGTTGATGCTCAAAGCAGGCGTGGATGCGGTCACCATTGATACCGCGCATGGACATTCCAAAGGCGTGCTCGAAGCCATCCGCCGCATCAAAGGTGCATGGAAAGACCTGCCCGTCTTCGCGGGCAACGTGGTCACAGCCGAAGGCGTAGATGCACTCGTCGAAGCAGGAGCAGACGCAATTAAAGTCGGAGTCGGTGCGGGGTCCATCTGCACAACGCGCGTTGTATCCGGCGCGGGCATGCCGCAAGTCTCCGCCATCTTCGAGTGTTCGCGCGCCGCACAAAAACATGGCATATCCGTTATCGCGGATGGCGGCATCAAGTTCAGCGGCGACATCGTCAAAGCCATCGTCGCGGGCGGCAATGCCGTCATGCTTGGCAGTCTGCTTGCAGGTCTCGATGAAGCGCCAGGTGAGGTTATGCTTTATGAAGGTCGTCGCTTCAAGGAATATCGCGGCATGGGCAGTCTCGGAGCGATGAAAGGCTACGGCGTGGATCGCTACGCCACGGGTCAAAGTAGCAGCGGAAAACTCGTGCCCGAAGGCATCGAAGGTCGTGTACCGTATAAAGGTTTGCTCAGTGAATACGTTTATCAACTCGTCGGCGGTCTGCGCTCGGGCATGGGTTATGCCGGCGCCGCCTCGCTCGAAGACCTGCGTACCAAAACCCGCCTCACACGCATCACCAACGCGGGTCTCATCGAAAGCCACACGCATGATGTTATTATTACCAAGGAAGCCCCCAACTATCAGTTGAGCCAGCGATAATGTAGGACAAGTCTATAGACTTGTCCTACGCAACACGCGATGGAGCCTAGATTGAATCTTCTTCACCTTCTCTCTCCTTTGGATGGACGCTACGCCGAGACCACAGCGCCTCTGCGGGATTACTTCTCCGAATTTGCTTTTCTGCGCGACAGAGTGCGCATCGAACTTAAACTTTTGCCTGCTCTTTCCAAAACAGGCTTGGTGCGCCCTCTAAGCGACTCCGAGTCCGCGCATCTCGAATCGATTCTCGCAAATTTCTCAGACACCGACGCAGAACTGATCCTCGAATACGAACGCAAGACTCGCCACGACGTCAAAGCCATCGAGTACTTCATCCAAAGCAAGTTCCAAAACACATCACTGGAAGATTTGATGCCGTGGATTCACTTCGGGCTGACATCCGAAGATACCAACAGTATTGGTCAAGCCATTGCGTTGAACGAATCGCGAAACCAAATAATTCTCCCAATTCTCCAATCTCTAATCTCCAGTCTCACCAATTTCGCCATCCGCCACAAATCCATCCCCATGCTCGCCCGCACGCATGGACAATTCGCCGTCCCCACTACATTGGGCAAAGAGTTCGCCGTCTACATCGCCCGCCTCAAAAAGACTCACGATGAGATTGCATCCCATAAATTTGAAGCCAAGTTGACGGGAGCCATTGGCAACTTCAATGCCCTGCAAGCCGCTGCCCCGCAAGTGGATTGGATTTCGTTCAGCCAGGAATTCGTCTCCAGTTTTGGGCTTGAGCCTAACCTGTTCACCACCCAAATCCTCCCCTACGATAATTGGGTGCGCTACTTCGACCTCATCCGATTAACGAATTCGATCCTGATTGACTTCGCTCAAGACATCTGGCGTTACATCAGCGATGGCTATCTCAAACAAGCCGTCGTTGCGGGCGAAGTCGGTTCGTCCACCATGCCGCAGAAGGTCAACCCAATTGACTTTGAGAACGCCGAAGGCAATCTCGGCGTGGCAAATTCGCTTTTCATGCACTACGCCCAAAAGTTGACCGTCTCCCGCCTGCAGCGCGACCTCTCCGACTCCACTGTCCGCCGCACGTTCGGCACAGCGTTGGGTCACAGCCTGCTGGCATGGACCAACTTCCAGCGCGGTTTGAAGCGCATTGCTCCTGATGAGGAAAAACTCACAGCCGAATTAAATGCCCATTGGGAAGTCGTCTCCGAAGGCGCACAAACCATCCTGCGCGCTGCTGGAAAACCGGATGCTTATGAATCGTTGAAAGAACAAACCCGCGGACGCGTCCTCACCGAAGCCGATTACAAAGCCTGGTGCGATTCGATTGATGTGGACAATGCAACGCGCGAGAAATTGAAAGCTCTCTCACCGAAAAGTTACATCGGGCTGGCGGTCCAACTGGTGGACCGCATCTTAAATTCGTAGCCCGCCTTTCGCAGCGCGCGGGATTCATCCACGTTTTCGGGGAACCATAAGCATTTTCGTCGGTTATACTGGCGGGGCAATGACCTTCAAAACGCTTTCATCTACCTGGGATATCGTCGTCATCGGCGGCGGGGCGGCGGGATTCTTCGCCGCCATCCGCTGCGCGGAACTCGACCCCAGTCTGCATGTGCTTATCCTCGAAAAAGCCCGCCAGACTCTCGGCAAAGTGCTCATATCCGGCGGCGGGCGGTGCAACGTCACACACGCTTGCTTCGACCCCGCCAAACTCATCACCCGCTATCCGCGCGGCGGGAATGAATTGCGCGGCGCGTTTTCGCGTTTTCAACCCAAAGACACGGTCGGGTGGTTTGAAGAACGCGGTGTAAGATTGAAAACCGAGAGCGACGGGCGCATGTTCCCCGTCACGGACGATTCGAACACCATCGCAAATTGCCTGCGCGATTCCGCCAGGCAGGCAGGCGTGCATGTCGAGTTGGGCGCTTCCGTTTCGAGCGTGGAAAAAACTCCGCAAGGCGGATTCAGCCTTGAGGTCAGAAGAGAAGCGCAGGCATTTCATCTCCAAACGAAAAAACTGTTGTTCGCCACCGGCGGCGACCGCAAATCCCTGCATATCATTCAATCGCTCGGGCACACCATCGTTGACCCTGTGCCGTCGTTGTTTACGTTCAACATCAAAGACAAACGCATTGACGGTCTCTCCGGTTTATCGGTGGCGGATGCAACCCTGAAAATGGATTCTCTTACCGCGCGCGGTCCGTTGTTGATCACGCACTGGGGCATGAGCGGACCCGCCGTGCTGCGACTCTCCGCCTGGGGCGCGCGAATTTTATTCGAAAAGAACTACGCCTCATCCCTGACTGTGAACTGGCTTGGCGATTACAGACTCGATTCTGCGCTGGAAGTTTTACAACGCAGCAAAGACTGGCACGAGAACGCGCGCAGGAAAGTTTCGTCACAGCCGGCGTTTTCGCAAATCCCAAGTCGACTCTGGAAACAGTTGGCGCATTTCATCGGCGACAAGAATTGGGCGGATGTTTCCAAAGCGGAGTTGCAAAAACTCGCCCGGGAACTTACGGCGGGCGAATACAAAATTCAAGGCAAGGGGCAGTTCAAGGAAGAGTTCGTCACCTGCGGCGGCGTGAGTTTGAAGGAGGTGGATTTCAAAACCATGCAAAGCCGCATCGTGGACGGGCTATTTTTTGCAGGTGAAGTGTTGGATATTGACGGACTCACAGGCGGCTTCAATTTTCAAGCTGCATGGACGACGGGCTGGCTGGCGGGTAACGAATTAGGAAACAGGTAAATGGATCTTCGAATCCGTTTCCCATCCACGCAAATTTTCCATTGACCCACAGCCCATTCTCCCGTACAATCCCCCAGAAAATTATATATAATTTAAGAAGGATACACGCAATGGCAAAATATCGAGTCACCTACTGGCGGGACATCCCCCAATCGTTCATCGTCGAAGGCGACGGGCACACGGTGAAAAGGCAACTCTCGCAGAAAACTCAAAACAAGATTGACGCCTACGCAATGGCAATCGGCGCCACGTCCACGACGGACTATGCAAAGGAATACAAGCGCGGCGAATGGATCGAACGCGAAGGCGCGCCCGAAGAAGTTGCCGAGGCGCTTCTTTCTGAACTGGAAGCGGATGCCGCGATGATAGCGATTCCCCGCCGGGAGATAACCCTCACCCCCGCCCCTCTCCCCCAAGGAGAGGGGATAAGCGATGACTAAGAAACACAACATCATCCTGCAGCCATCGGGTCGGCGCGGACAAATTGACGAAGGCACATCCGTCCGAACCGCCGCGCGCGAATTGGGCGTGGAGATCGAATCCATTTGCGCCGAGAATGCCACCTGCGGCAAGTGCATGGTTTTAGTCGAGCAGGGCCGCTTCGAGAAGTACAACATTGAGTCGAAGCGTGAGAACCTCTCTCCTGTCGGCACAGAAGAACGCGCTTATCTCGAACGCAGACCAAAGTTATTAAAAGAAAAAGGCTGGGAAATAGGGCAGGTACGGCTCTCGTGCCAGGCGAAGATTTACGGCGATGTGCTGATCAACGTCCCCGAGGAAAGCCGCGGCAACAAACAGATCGTCCGTAAAAGCGCGCGGGAACGCGAGATCGAGATCAAACCTGCGGTTCGCAAGTACCTGGTCTCGATGAGTCCGCCCACGCTGGAGCGACCAATTGCGGATTGGGAACGTCTCGCCAAGGGGTTGGAAACTTCGATGGCGTTGGTGCGCGGCACGGACGAGAAACTTCCGCGCTGGTACGAACTCGAAATTGATTACGCCTGCCTGCGGTCTCTCTCGAAGACGCTCCGCGAGGCGAAATGGAACGTGACCGTCTCGGTTTGGAACGACAGGGAGGTCATTGCCGTCCAGCCTGGCTACCATGAGGACAGTTACGGCGCGGCGGTGGACATCGGCTCGACGACGGTGGCGTTGTATCTTTGTAATTTGAGAACGGGGGAAATCGTAGCGGCGGAATCCGAGATGAATCCGCAGATCGTGTACGGCGAGGACGTGATGTCCCGCATCCAGTATGCGATTGACCAGCCCGACGGCTTGGAGAAACTGCACCAGGCGATCATCGGCACGTTGAACAAGTTGTTGAAGCAGGCGGTGAAGTCGGCGAATGAATCTGGAGTCCAGAAGCTTGCTTCTGAAACGACGGCATACCACCCTGCGGCACATAGCCGCCTGACTCCAAACGATATTCTGGAAATGGTCTTGGTGGGCAATTCCACCATGCACCACATCCTGTTGAATCTGCATCCGAAGGATTTGGGGCTGGCTCCTTTTGTCCCTGCCATTCACAAGTCGGTGGACATCAAGGCGCGGGAGTTGGGCTTGCACATCAACCCAGCGGGGAACATCCACGTCCTGCCTACCATCGCTTCGTTCGTCGGCGCGGATACCAGCGCGGTGATCCTCGCCGAAGAGCCGCACAAGCAGGATGAGAACTGGCTGTTGATTGACATCGGCACGAACGCAGAATTGGTTTTGGGAAACCGCAAGCGCCTGGTCTGCACCTCCACACCGACAGGACCCGCGCTCGAAGGCGCTCACGTCGAGTACGGGATGCGCGCCGCGCCAGGCGCGATGGAACGAGTCCACATTGACGAAAGGACCCTCGAACCGAAGTACAAGGTCATCGGGGTGGAAGGCTGGAACACCGACCATGCCGAGTTCAAAGGTCACGTCAAAGGGATTTGCGGCTCGGCGATTATTGATGCGGTAGCGGAACTGTTCCGCACGGGAATCGTCGACTCGCGCGGCAAGTTCAGGAAAGATTTAAATACGAAGCGCGTGCGGGAGGGAGAATCGGGCTGGGAGTACGTCATTGCCTGGAAGGAGGAAACCTCCATCGGGCGCGACATCCCCATCACCCAGCAGGATGTGCGTCAAATTCAACTGGCGAAGGCGGCGCTCTTCACTGCGGCGCGCACCTTATTGAAGCGCAGCAATTTGGAAAGCCCTGATAAAATCATTTTGGCTGGCGGTTTTGGAAGTTACATTGACAAGGAAAAAGCCATGCTCATCGGGCTGATTCCCGATTGCGAACTGGACAAGGTCTATGCGGTTGGGAATGCGGCAGGCGACGGCGCGCGCATCGCGCTGTTGAACGTCGAAAAACGGAATGAGATTGATTCGGTCACACGCAAGGTGGAGCGTTTTGAACTGCCCACCGACCCCGAATTCCAAAACCAGTTCATGCTGGCGACGAGTTTTCCGCACATGAGCGAGCCGTTTCCCCACATCGCGCACTTGATCCCACACCGCAAGGCGGATCCGCTGGCGAAGAATTTCATGAGCAAATAATTTACCGCCAAGCACGCGAAGTCCGCCAAGAAAACCTTCTTTTTTTTCTTTGCGCTCTTAGCGGGCTTCGCGGTTCAAATATTGGAGATGGTAATGAATAGATTTCTAGAACGCTTGAACGGCGGGGAGATTCTCGTTGCGGATGGGGCAACGGGCTCGAATTTGCAGAAGATGGGACTCAAACCGGGAAAGCCGCCCGAGGATTTGGTGGTTGACGACCCCGATACGATTCTGAAACTCGCTTCTTCCTTCGCCCAGGCTGGATCGGACATCATCCTGACCTGCACCTTCGGTGGGACGCGCATGCGCATGAAAGACTCGAAGTACCAGGATCGCGCGCCTGAGGTCAATATGCGTGCGGCGGAGATTGCACGCAAAGCCGCTTCGCTGAACAACGGATTGGTCGCAGGCTCAATGGGACCTGTAGGCGGGATCATCAAGCCGTACGGTCCGCTAGAATATGAAGATGTGAAGGCGACGTTTGCCGAGCAAGCCAAAGCCCTTGCCGAAGGCGGCGTGGACTTTTTGCTGATCGAAACGATGTTCGCTTTTGAAGAGACCACCGCCGCCTTTGAAGGCGCGCGCTCGGTGACGGATTTGCCGATTGTCGTCTCTTTCAGTTACGACCGCGGCACGCGCACGATGATGGGCGTCAAGCCGAAGGATGTGATCAAGAAATATTCCGAGATGGGTGCGGCGATGGTCGGCGCAAATTGCGGCACAACGCTGGAAAACATGGAAGCGGTTGTCAAGGAATATGCCGCCACCCTGCCGAACGTCCCGCTGTGGGTCAAACCGAACGCGGGCGTCCCCCATATGGATATCGAGACCGAGCAGGGCGTGTACGATATGGGTCCCGAAGATATGGCGAAATTTGCAAAGAGGTATGTCGAGTTAGGTGCAAAGGTGGTCGGCGGGTGCTGCGGAAATACGGCAGAGCATATCGCGGCGATTGTGAGGGCGGTGAAGGGGTAATTAGTAAAGGGTAAAGGGTAAAGGGTAATTGGTGAAATGAAACTGGAGAATTAGAGAATTGAAACTGGAGATTGGTTGGAACGAGAAATGAGTTCACGCGCTGAAATCCTGGATTTATTATCGGGAAATAGAGATAAGAGCCAGCCATCTTTTAGTGGTTTGATCCACGTGACTTTGGAGGGGTTGGAGCGCGAGGGGTTAAATTTGCCTGAAGTCCATCACGATGCGGGGAAGATGGCGCGGGCGGCGGCGAGTATGTTCAAGTTAACGGGGATGCCCTCCGCGGCGCTGCCGTTGGATTTGTGTGCACCTGCGGAGGCATTGGGCGCGGAGTTGATCTTTTACGACGAGGAAGAGAGGCAGTTTCCGCAGGTAAAGAAGTTATTGTTCCAAAGCGCGAAAGAGATTAGAGGATTGGAGATTGGCGAAGTAGAGAGCAGCGGGCGGATCGGGTTAATCTGTGAAGCAATCGAATTGGTGAAAATGGAGATTGGGAATCGTGCTGTCATTTCGGGAATCATCCCCGGCCCGTACACGCTGATGATCTACATTTGCAAGGTGCAGAATCTCATCCGCGAGATGAAGAACGATCCGCAACTAGTATTGGATGCGCTCTTTCATCTTTCTTCTTTTCTTGCAAAAATTGGCAATGCGTATCTGGATGCAGGCGCGGACTTCATCACCATCCACGAGATGGGCGGCTCGCCGGGATTTATCGGACCCAAGCCGTTTGAGGCGTTCGTTCTGCCTGCGCTTCAACGCCTGACCGGAGACCTGCCTCATCCCACCGTGCTTTCGGTGTGCGGCAAAACGGACTCCGCCATGAGTCTGCTGGCGAAATCCGGCGCGGATGCGATTTCGGTGGATCAGATGAACGATCTCGCCGCTTCACGCGCCGTGCTGAAGGATACCCTGCTCTTTGGGAATCTCGACCCGGTGGGGACGCTCTATCGGGGAGATGAAACTCAAATCCGTGAAGCAGTTCGGAGGGCGAAAGAGGCGGGCGTGGACGCCGTCTGGCCCGGCTGCGACCTTGTCCCGCAGACGCCCATCGCACATATCAAATTGATGACAGACAGGCGTTAGGCGCCTGTTTTTTTATCCCAACCATTGACGATTTTTCCGCCGGTATGTAAACTGAATCAGTCTCAGAGGTGAGCACATGCCCAAAACCGGACAGAAGAAAAAGCCAACCGGAAAAACCGAAAAGAAGAAAATGACCGTCCGCGCAAAGACCGTTTCGAGCGCGAAGATTCTGAAGGAGTTGAGACAGCGCGAGGCAGAACTGGCGATCATCAAGAGCGTGCAGGACGGACTTGCCTCGCGGCTGGATTTGCAGGCGATCTACGATCTGGTCGGGGACAAGATCCGCGACCTGTTCGACGCGCAGACCGCGATCATCGCCTCATTCGACCTCCAGAGCCAAACCCAATATTTCAATTATTACATTGACCGTCAGGGACGCGAGTACCTCGATCCCAAGCCGATGAGCAATTTTATGAAGACGCTCGTCCGCATGAAAAAGACCTTTGTGTTCAACGAAAAGGTCGAAAAGCGGATGGCGGACTTCGGCGCGGAACTGGTGCTGGGACCGTTGATTCCGAAGTCGGCGGTGTACGTGCCGCTGGTCACCGGCGACGAAGTGCGCGGCGTGATCTCGCTGCAAAACATGGACCGCGAACATTCCTTCAAGCCGTCGGATGTGCACCTGCTGGAAACCCTGGCAAGTTCGTTGAGCGCGGCGCTGGAAAACGCGCGCCTGCTCAACGAGACCCAGCGGCTTTTCCAGGCGGGGCAGCAGCGGGTGAAGGAACTGGCGGTTATCAACGCGGTTCAGGAGGCGCTCGCCTCCAAGATGGAAATTCCGTTGATCTATGAGGCGGTGGGCGACAAATTACGGGAGATCTTTAACGTCCAGTCCGTGACGATCTACAGCGCCAACCTGGCCACGCGCATGGTCCATTACGAATACATGTACGAAAAGGGGCAGAAGTGGCAGGTCGAGCCCAGGCCCTTTACCAGCGTGCACGGTCACGTGATCGAGCAAATCATCAAAACAAAAAAGCCGTTCGTGGTGAACGAGAAATTCGCCGAGTTCGCCTTGCAATTTCCCGACTTTCAACGGGTGCAGGGCGGCGCGCCGAAGTCCTTTGCGGCGATTCCCATCATCCTGCAAGGGGACGTGGTAACCGGGCTGGCGCTTCAAAACCTGGAGGAGGAAAACTACTTCTCCGAGAACGACATTCGCATTCTGGAGACGCTCGCCAACGCCATGAATGTCGCGATCGAAAATGCGCGCCTCTTCAACGAGACCCAGCGCCTGTTGCAGGAGACCGAACAGCGTAACGCTGAATTGGAGGCGATTCGCAAGGCAAGCCTTGACCTCTCCTCGAACCTTGCGTATGCCAACGTGCTGGATGCGATCCTCCAGCGCACCTCCGCATTGATGCCAAGCATCGAAAACATCAACCTGTTCCTGTACGAGAACAACGAATTGAAATTCGGCACGGCGATCTCCAACGGCGTGATTCAAAACAAACCCGTCGCCAACCCGCGCCCCGGCGGCATGACGGATACCGTTGCGCGGACGGGCGAGATCATGCTGGTGGAGGATATGCAGAAGCATCCACTGTACCGGAATTTCCCGGCAAATTGGAAGGGGGCGCTCATCGGTCTGCCGCTCAAGTTCCGCCAGCGGGTGGTGGGCGTGATGAACATCCACTTCTCCGAGCCGCGCACCTTTGCGGATTCGGAACTGCGGCTGCTGCAGCTCTTCGCCGACCAGGCATCGGTTGTGATCGAGAACTCGCGCCTGCTCGAAGAAACGTCGCGCCATGCACGCGAGTCCATTGCATTGAACGAAGTGGGGCGCGATATTTCCGGCACGCTCAATCTCTCCACTGTAATGGATAGAATCGCCACCCACGCGCGCGAACTGCTCAACGGCTCGAGCAGCGCCATCTATCTCCCCCAGTCCGATGGCAAAACCCTGAGCGCGCTGGTTGCCAAGGGCAACATCGCCGCCGAAATCATGGCGGATACGATCAAGGTTGGGGAGGGCATCATCGGCTCGGTGGCGGCGCAGGGCAGGGCGGAGTTTGTCAACGATACCAATCAGGACCCGCGCACCCTGCAAATCCCCGGCACGCAGGTGGTTGGAGACGAACGCCTGATGGTGGCTCCCCTGCTCGCCGGCAGCAGGGTCAACGGCGTGATGGCGGTCTGGCGCGAAGGCGGCGAGATGTTTTCCAAAGCCGACCTGCGCTTCCTGGAGGAACTATCCCTGCAGGCGGCAATCGCCATCCAAAACGCCAACCTCTTCAACGAACTGCAGCAGCGCGCGAGCGAACTGGAGATCATCAACAGCGTGCAGCGGGGCTTGTCCTCCACGCTCGATGTGCAGTCCATCTATGACCTGATCGGCGAGAAAATCCGCATGATCTTCAACACGCAGGCGGTCATCATCTCGTACTACGACCCCGAAACCGACTCGGCGTCCTTCCCTTACATGTATTGGAAGGGCGAACGGCTTTACCCCGAAAAACAACCGCTCTCCGGATTTTCGGGGTATGTCATCCGAAACCGCGCCGCCCTGTTCATCAATGAAAATGTCGCTGAGAAGGCGCAGGAGTACGGGTCCACGCTCCTGGCTGGCGATTCCTTCCCCAGGTCTCTCATCGCCATTCCCATCCTGGCGGGCGACCAGGTGTACGGCTCGCTTTCGATTCAAAACTTCGAGCGCGAACATGCCTTTCAGGAAAACGACGTACGCCTGCTTTCCACGCTTGCGGCGGGCATGGGCATTTCGATCCAGAACGCGAAGCTGTTCGCCGAATCGCAACGATTGCTGGAGGAAACCCGCCAGCGCGCGGAAGAGGTCTCGCTCATCAACAGCATCCTGACCGGGCTGGATACGAAAATGGACATCCAGTCCATTTACGACCGCACCGGCGATAAAATCCGCGAGATTTTCGACGCGCAAACCGTGGTGCTGGCGATCTACGATAAAGAGACCAACACGACCCGCTTCCCATACATCATCGAAAACGGGCAGAGGCTTTATCAGGACCCGCTGCCGCTGCGCGACGACAGCGGCGGGTTCAGCGGACACGTCATTCGCACACGCCAGCCCATCCTGGTCAACCGCAACTTCGAGGAGTATTCCCGCAAATTCAATTCCGTCAACCTCGGCGTGGAGGAGGGCACGGAAGATGTCGTCGTCCGCTCCGGGTTGTGGGTTCCGATGATGATAGGCGACGAAGTCAAAGGCGTGATCTCGCTTCAAAACCTGGAACGGGAGGATGCCTTCTCCGAATCGGACGTGCGCCTGCTGACAACGATTGCCAACTCCATCAGCGTGGCAATCGAAAACGCACGCCTCTTCGACGAAACCCAGCGCCTCCTGCTGGAGACGAAGCGCCGCGCCGCCGAACTGGAGATTCTCAACGAGGTGGGACAGGTGCTCACCCAAAAACTGGACGTGTACACCATCCTGGAACGAGTAGGCGACAAGGTGCGCGAACTGGTTAAAGAGGATAACGTCGGCATCGGTCTGTACGACCCGGAGACCAAAACCGTCCACGCGCATTACGTCACCAAGAAGAGCAGACGGATTCAGTTCCCGCCCTTCTTCGTCAACGAATTCACAGAAAACGCCGCATTGCAGGGCAAGACCCTGGTCATCAACCGGCAGTCCCCCGTCTTGTGGAAGAAACTCGGCTCCAACATGACCGACACAAACGAGATTCCCAAATCGGTGGTCATGGTGCCGATGGTGGTCGGCAGGGAGCTCATCGGCGGGCTGACCATCCAGAACTTCGAGCGCGAAAACGCCTACGATGAGTCCATCGTCAAACTGATGGAATCCATCGCCTCCTCCACAGCCACGGCGATTCAAAACGCCCGCCTGTTCGAGGAAGCCCGCGCCGCGCGCGCCGCCGCCGAACAAGCCAACGAAGCCAAGAGCGCCTTCCTCGCCACCATGAGTCACGAGATCCGCACCCCCATGAACGCCGTCATCGGCATGAGCGGCCTCCTGCTGGATACCAAACTGGACGACGAACAACGCGATTACGTCGAAACCATCCGCGGGTCGAGCGATGCGCTGCTCGCCATCATTGACGACATCCTCGACTTCTCGAAGATCGAAGCGGGGCGCATGGAGATCGAAAGCCAGCCGCTCGACCTGCGCGAGTGCGTCGAATCGGCGCTGGACCTGGTCTCCGCGCGCGCCGTCGAAAAAGGCATTGACCTCGCCTATCTCTTCGAGGGCGATATTCCGCCCGCCATTCAAGGCGACGTGACCCGCCTGCGCCAGGTGATGACCAACCTGCTCAGCAACGCCGTCAAATTTACAGACAAAGGCGAGGTGGTGCTGACGGTCTCCAGCCGGCACTACAAGAACGGCGATTCAGCGAAAGAAAAGGTCCTGCTTACCTTCTCCGTGCGCGATACGGGCATCGGGCTTTCCGAAGAAGGCATGAGCCGCATCTTCCAATCCTTCTCGCAGGCGGATTCATCCACCACACGCAAATACGGCGGCACAGGGCTGGGGCTTGCCATCAGCAAGCGGCTTGTCGAAATGATGGGCGGCACGATGTGGGCATCCAGCGAGGGGCTGGGCAGGGGCTCCACATTTACGTTTACAATCAAAGCCGAGGTCGCCGAACTGCCCCGCACGCGCAAGCCCTCCTACGTGGGCGTCCAGCCCGAACTGCACAACAAGCGCGTGCTCATCGTGGACGACAACGCCACCAACCGCTACATCCTCAATGTGCAGACCGCCAAATGGGGCATGGTCCCGCGCGATACCGACTCGCCCGCCGCCGCCCTGCAGTGGATCGAAAACGGCGAGACCTTCGACATCGCCATCCTCGATATGCACATGCCGGAGATGGACGGCCTGGAACTGGCGAAGCGCATCCGCAGCAGCGGCAAGGCGCGCTTCCCGCTGGTGCTGTTCAGTTCCATCGGCAGGCGTGAAGCGGGCGACGATATGAACCTTTTTTCCGCCTACCTTGCCAAGCCCATCAAGCAATCGCAGTTGTTCGACACGCTGGTTGGAATCTTCTTCCGTCCCTCCACTGCGGATGAACATCCCACCACCGGGCGCTTCAAACCGGACCCGCAAATGGCGGCGCGGCATCCGTTGAGAATCCTCATCGCCGAAGACAACGCCGTCAACCAGAAGTTGGCGCTGCGCCTGCTCGAGCAAATGGGCTACCGCGCCGACGTAGCCGCCAACGGACTGGAGACCATCCAGTCGCTCGAACGCCAGCCGTACGATGTCGTTTTGATGGATGTGCAAATGCCGGTGATGGACGGACTCGAAGCGACGCGCCGCATTCGAGACCTGAAAGGGGCGGGGAACCCTTCGGGGTTGAGGCAGCCTTATATCATCGGTTTGACCGCCAACGCCATGCAGGGCGACCGCGAGATGTGCCTGAACGCAGGCATGGATCACTACATTGCCAAGCCCATCCGCGTGGTGGAACTGGTGGACGCCCTGAAACGGGCAAAGCGAGTGAGTTGAGAGAGTGACGCAGGATCATATTTGCGTCACAACTGGAGCGCCATGTCATCCATAGACTTGAACGTATTCAATGAATTGAAAAACACCGCCGGCGAGGACTTTATCGGAGAGTTGATCCGCGCCTTTCTCGATGATGCGCCGCTCCAGATCGCGCAGATGAAAACCGCGCTTGCAAACGGCGACGCGGAATCGTTCCGGCGCGCGGCGCACACGCTCAAATCCAATGCGGCGACGTTCGGCGCAGTGGAACTCACCGCGCTGGCGCGTGAGTTGGAAAGGCTTGGGCGTGAGAACAACCTCGAAATGGGGAACCGGCTCGAGGTCCTGCAGGAAGCGTTCGAAAACGTCAAACGACAATTGAACGAGTTGAGTTGATCCCGATGCATTCATCCCCCGAACCCGCCCGTCTGCTCGTCGTGGACGATAACAAGGTCAACCGCATGATGCTCTCGCGGCATCTCGAATTGCAGGGGCATCTGGTGGAGACGGCCGGCAACGGAAAAGAGGGCTTGGAAAGAATCCGTTCGGGCATCTTCGACCTGGTGCTCCTCGATATTGACATGCCGGTGATGAACGGCTATGAGGTGCTGGAAGCCTGCCTGAAGGACGTGGAACTGCGGCAGATCCCCGTCATCATGACCTCGGCAATGGACGAACTGGATGCGGTGGTGAAGTGCGTGGAACTCGGCGCGGAAGATTACCTGACCAAGCCGGTCAACCCGGTTTTGTTGAAGGCGCGGGTCAATGCCAGCCTGGAAAAGAAACGCCTGCGCGACGAACAGCGCAAGTTGTTCCGCACTTTCGCCACGAAGGAGGTGGCGGAGGAACTTTTGCGCACGGGCTTTTCGCTGGGCGGTAAACAGGTGACCGCCAGCGTGCTGTTCGCGGACATCCGCTCGTTCACCACGATTGCCGAAAGCCAGGACCCGGTGGAGACGATTGACCTGCTCAACCGTTATTTCAGCCTGATGTTCGACGCCATCACCGACAACGGCGGGACGGTGAACCAGATGGTGGGCGACGGTCTGCTGGCAATGTTTGGCGCGCCGATCTATTTTGAAGACCACCGCGAGAAGGCCGTCCGCGCGGCGTTGAAGATGCTGGAGCGGCTGAAGGAATTCAACCAAAGCCAGTGCGAGCAGGGCCGGACCCAGCTGCACATCGGCATCGGCATCGCTTCGGGGAAAATGATTGCCGGGTACACCGGCACGCAGAACCGCGCCATTTACACATGCATTGGCGATACGGTCAATCTCGCCTCGCGCATCGAGGAATATACCAAAGAGGCGCTGCGTCCGTTGTTGATTGACAATTACACCCGCATGGGTCTGCCCGACGCCATCAAAGTGGAGGATTTGGGGAAGATCGTGTTCAAGGGGAAGAATCAGGCGGTCAATGTGTTTGCGGTGATGGGATAGGCGGAACAATGGCTGTCCACAAAGCATGCACCCCGTCATTGCTGCGCTTCGCGGTAGCTTCGCCGTCCCTGCCCTGGTTGTCGAGACGTAGCGCAGGCTTGTGCCCCACTCGCTCCGCTTGGGGGCGGTGGCGCAGACCATTAGTCTGCTTGCTCCAAGCAAGAACTTATGAATAAACAGTTGCATTCAAGATTAAAGGAGAATACCGTGCCGCAAAACAAAACGAAATCGGGTGGGTTTCAAAATTATCTTCACAGCCAAGGCAGGTCAGGCCTGGATCCATTAGACACATCCCGCACCGCCGCAAGCATAGAAGGCTGGTTTCTTCGGCGACTGTTCACTCTTAAATTGAGAACACGTAACATTTTTTCGTTGATACTGATGTTGCTGTTCGGCATCGGCACGACAGGATTTATCGGGCTTGCTTTCTACGGGGTGGCAACAACACCACTTATCAGGAAACCCGACCCCATGGAATACCTGATGTTTACAATTCTGTTTTCCATTCTCTGCTTAGTGTTTTGTATTGGCATTGCCCTTTTGATTAATTTCGGCATCAATTTAGGAATCGTTTTAGGTTATATAAAAGCCGAGTCAAATATTCAACAGGGACAAAGGACAAAAGAGAATAAAAAGAAAATGCCTAAAAGGCGAAAAGATTTTAAGTAATGAATGCGTATTATGTCAGAAAACGGGCTAACAATGCGTGCAGCCGACTGGTGGGGATTCTGCGCGATTTACAAGCATTTTTCTGGCTTCGGGTTTTTTCTGCTCCCAAACATTTTCCCAGCCCGCCCACACGCAGGTAACGCAAACCGTTGGCTGGCACTTGGCGCAATAGTCTAAAAAGGAAAATACAATGGCACAATTTCCTCGATTGAGCAACCGTGAATGGGAAGTGCTAAAACTCCTGTTACAAGGCAAGAGTAATAAGTTGATTGCTTCATCGCTTGGTATTTCTACCCGCACGGTTGAATTCCATTTGAAAAATATTTACGCCAAGTTTCAGGTAAGTTCAAGAATAGAATTGATTTTGAAACTAGGGAATCCCACAGGCGGTCTTGAAGCCGAAAAACTAGGGCATTCCACAGTTGTTAACAAGGGGGGAATCGCCGAAAATAGAGATAAGCTCAATTCACGGATGGGTTGGGCTACATCTTTCAGAGATACCGTCTCTATAATCGGTAAGGAGTTAGAAATGAAAAATCTTTTGATCCCAAAGCACGTTCTTATAGGATTGGTCACAGCGCTTTTGACAGGCTCTGTGTGGGTTTCTGTTTTGCTATACTCCCACTATCTATGGCTAAATGAAATCAAGGGATGGATTGCGCCACTGATTATTGTTTGGGCAATTATCGGTTTTTCAATCGGGCTTGTTGGAAAGCGTAACAGCAATACGCTACGAAGAGTGTTTTTCAGCACTTTGTTCGGCACAGGCTTAAGTCCATTTACGACTATTCCGTTAATGATGATTGTCATTTTGCCTATCGGAAAACTCGCTGAATGGTTTGGATTGATTGACCCGTCAACCATGCCAAAGGATGTCGCAACTACATTAGCAATAGCTGCTATGACGGGGTTATGGCTTATTGTTGGGGTAACTGTCGGAATCATGTTGTTGTTTGTGACAATCAAAAAACCAGAGCAAACGGTTATACAACCGCATGTATCGGAGCATGGTTTGTAAAAAGGTTGTATCCTGCAATCAAAAAAGCCAGCCAACAATGCGTGCAGCCGACTTGGGGTACGCGCCGCGTTTTTTGGCATGTTTCTGGCTTTGGGTTTTCCCGTTTCGAGGGCAGAGTCCACGCCCACCCACCAGCGGGTAACGCGAGCCGTTCGGCGGCTGTGTAAAACGGCAGGCGCGTCTTAAGTCCTAGAGCGTGCCAACAATGCGTGAAGCAGATGCAGCACGGCATGAGCGCGCCTTGCTCTGTCTCATTTATTGGAAAGGATTAGACGCCATGACGCAGGATAAATACGCTGGGCTTGTTAAATTGTCAGATTCTTCTTTCCCCATCATCCGATTCCCAACCTAGGGACAGCCTTCACCGCCCCACCCTCCCCTCCACCATCTCCGCGAACCTGACCGAGTAACTCACCGCATCGAACAGCCAATAGCGCGAGGTGACCAGGTTTCGGTCCACGACGACGTGGGGAAAGGGGATTAACCCTTTTGAGTACTGCCTTCCGTCGCGTAGGGCGGCGCGGGTTTCATCCTCCACGTAGGCGTCGTAGGTGCGGAAGCGCCGCCCCAACAGCCAAAAGGTCGAGGCGTAGCCGATCATTTCCAAGCCTTTGGTCAGCGACGTGACCTTGTAATCGTAAATCACACTTTTGCCCGTCTCGGGGTCAATTGCGCGGGCAAGCACCAGCAAGCCGTGACAGATCGCGCCGATGCCTTTGTTCTGTTTGAAAAACCCCACCACCTTTTCCTGCAAAACCCTGCTTTCCAAAAACTGCTTCATGCCGGGGGCGTGTCCGCCCGTGAGCAAGATTGCGTCGTAATCGCCCGCATTGATCTCGTCATAGCGAATCGGTTTTCGATATTCGGGCGCTTCGGTCATGCGTTTGTAATCGCGCAAGCCCATCGGACCCGCGCCGAGCGGTCCGCGCACGAAGCCCATCAGCAGGCGGTCATCCGCTTTGGCGACGTTTCCATGTTCGGTGGCGAAGGTCGCGCGCCAGCCGCGCTCCACGCACACGCGCCAGGGGGTGGCGGATTCGGTCGGGTCGAAATCGGAGTCAGGCAAAGGGATGAGGACGTGGGGTTTCATTATGCCTCCGGCTTTGTAACGCAAGTCTATAGACTTGCGTTACCTGCGCTGCAACAATAGTCAAATTATATCCCGTCTGCTACAATAGCAACACCAATCACCCAACCCAGTGTTATCAAAACCAGCATGGCGTTTACCAATCAACGGTACGAGACCTTGCGCGACCTGTTCAAGAACCAGAGACTGCCTCTGGCGTTCGTTGATTTGGATGCCTTCGATGACAACGTGGATTACGCCGCATCGCTGGCGAAACAAGCGGGGAAGACGCTGCGCCTCGGAACCAAGTCCCTGCGCTGTTTGCCCTTAATGGAGCGGGTCCTCGCCCATGCCTCCCGCGCCTTTCGCGGCTTCCTGACCTTCACCGCCGAAGAGACCGCCTTCCTCGCGGACAGGGGTCACGACGATTTTCTGCTCGCCTACCCCACCGTCCAACGCGAAGATATGAACATCCTTGCCTGGGTTGCCCGCAAGGGAAAACAGCTCTCGGTCATGGTGGATTCGCCCGAACACTTGCAAGTTTTGGATGAAGCGGGGAAAGCGCATCACGCTGCCTTTCATGTCTGTCTCGAAATTGACATGGCATACCGCCCGCTTGGGAACGATGTATTGCACCTCGGCTTGCGGCGCAGTCCCATCCGCACGGTGGAGCAGGCGGTGGAACTGGTTCGGTTTGCGAAGACGTTATCGAACGTGAAGATTGATTCGATCATGGGCTACGAAGGTCACATTGCGGGGACGAACGACGATGTGCCAGGTCAGGGAATCAAGAACGCCATCCTGCGCGGACTCAAAAAGGCATCGGTGAGGGAACTCTCGAATAGACGCCGAGCAGTTGTCGGCGGAGTCAGAGGCGAAGGCGTCATGCTGCGATTCGTCAACGGCGGGGGGAGCGGCAGCCTCGTCTCCACGCTTCAGGATGAATCCGTCACAGAAGGAACGATTGGCTCAGGCTTGTATGCGTCGGGTTTGTTCCATTATTTCAAGGAAGTGCATTTTCAACCCTCGGCGTTCTTTGCATTGCAGGTAGTGAGAAAACCGAAGGCGGGCATGGTGACGTGCGCGGGCGGCGGGTATGTCGCTTCGGGCGCGATGGACAAAAGCAAACTGCCCCTGCCTGTGATGCCCGTCGGGTTGAAGTATGTGGATTTGGAAGGCGCAGGCGAAGTGCAGACTCCGTTGGTGTTGCCGCAGGGCTGTCCGACGTTACATTTGGGCGACCCTGTGTTCTTTCAACATGCGAAGGCGGGGGAGTTGTGCGAACGGTTCAATGAATTGATCCTGATTCAAGGAGGAAAGATTGTTGAGACTGTGAAAACGTATCGAGGAGAAGGGTTCGCGTTTTTGTAACACCCTCACCCTAACCCTCTCCCAAAAGGAGAGGGGACTCCCTTCCCCCTTCGGGGGAAGGGCTGGGGATGAGGGACAAACCGCCAAAGGAGAATGCAATGAGGATTCTAAAATTCATCAGTTATTCGTTCGGCAACTTTGCCAACACCATCGCCTATCAGGTGTTCGGCAACCGCATCAATTTCTATTATGTGGACGTGATGGGACTCAACGCCAGCGTGGCGGGGATT
Organism: Chloroflexota bacterium; assembly: GCA_024434165.1. GTDB lineage: Bacteria > Chloroflexota > Anaerolineae > Anaerolineales > Villigracilaceae > Villigracilis. The sequence continues at coordinate 28,309 of QMIW01000040.1, forward strand.
TTGTGGAGCATTTATGGTCTGTGGAATGCGATCAACGACCCGCTCATGGGACAGGTCTCCGACCGCACGCGCTCGAAATTCGGGCGGCGCGTGCCGTACGTGGCGATCGGCGCGATTCCCTTGGGGCTGTCGTTCTTCTTCCTGTGGACTCCGCCTTCGCAAAGTCCGTGGCTGCTGGCGGCGTATTTTTTGATGATCCTGTTCATCTTCGATACGCTCTACAGCCTGACGATCATCGCCTACAACTCGCTCTTTCCCGAAGTCGCCCCCACGCCGCGCGACCGCATTGACCTTTCCGCCACACGCGAAATCCTGGCGACGGTGGCATTGCTGGCTTCGTTCATCCTTGCGCCCATCATCGCGGAGGAGGTCGGCTATTTCACAATGGGCGCGATCATGGGCGTGTTGATCGCGGCGGGATATTTGGTTGCCATGATCGGCGTGAAGGAAAAGCCGATTGACGAATCGAAGGAACAGGCGTTTGGGCTGGGGCACTCGCTGAAGATCGTGCTGGCAAACCGCGCCTTTCGCTGGTTCCTCGGCGCGAACATTTCAAAGGAATACATCTGGCTGCTGCTGGCGGCGATGCTCCCGTTCTGGCGCAAGTATGCGCTGGGCATTCAAGGCGATGTAAATGTATTCGGCGCGACGCTCAGCGGCGGCGACGCGGAGGCGGTCCTGCTCGGCGTGCCGATTTTGCTGACGATTCCCTTCGTGTTGATCTGGCGTCCGATTGTGTCGAAACTCGGCTACCGCAAAACCTGGATCATCGGTTCGTTCACCTTCCTCCCTGGCTTGCTGGTGATGACCTTCGCCCGCGATTTTTACACGGGTCTGCTCGGCACCATCCTCACCATCCCTGGTCTCGCCAACTCGATGATCATGCCCTTCCCCATCATCTCGGAAATCATTGACGAAGATGCAAAACTCGAGCACGGCTTCCGCCGCGAGGGCTTGTTCTTCGGCATGAACGGCGGCATCGTCAAACTGGCTTTCTCGGCGCAGGGGATTCTCTTCGCCATCGTCACCGCCGTCACTGGCTTTGCGGAAGGCTCGCCCGTGCAGACCGAGACCGCCATCTGGGGCATCCGTTTCCTGATCGGCGTTACGCCCGCCATCGCCGCATTGCTGGTCGCGTTCTGCATGTGGAAGTACCCGCTCGGGCGCGAGACGATATCTACAAATTAACCGCGAAGCACGCAAAGGACGCGAAGATTCTTTTTTAGGTTTCTTTGCGTTCTTAGCGTTCTTGGCGGTAAATCAATAAGGAGACTCATCATGAACGAAGACACCAAACTCACCTGGCTCAAGCGTGTGTTGATCTTCAAAATCCTCGTGGTCGCTTTGCTGTGGGGTCTGCCCACGCTGCTCGGACCTGCGTCCTTCCTGCAAATGCTCGGCGAGGAGATTCCCAATCCGCCGTTTTACATGCGCATCTTCGGCGCGACGCAGATCGGTCTGGTCTTTCTGTACTGGCTGGCTTATCAGAATCCAGTGAAGAACCGCGACATCATCCGCTATGCCGTGTGGGATAACTCCGTCGCCTTCCTGACGATGATGGGCTACGCCGCCACCGTCGGCATCACCAATCCCACCGTGTGGCTCTCCGCCGCGCTGGTGTTGTTCTTCGCGGTTGCGTTCTATTTCTTGATTCCGAAAGCGAATTAGACCACAGACCATGGACGACAGACCACCGTTCATCCATCGTCTATTGTCCACATCGTGCTGATACCTGAACTTCTTTCATCCTTCTTCCTTCATAATTCATCCTTCACAGGAGCCTCCATGCACATCCCCCAAACAGGCTTGCCCAAGCAGGAAATCTTCTCAATTCTCCGATCTTACAAAGCCCGCGACATGGACTGGAAGGCGGGAAAGGTCTGGTGCTACGTCTACAATCCGGGCGAGGATCCCGCTGAAGTCACGCGCGAAGCGTACATGGAGTTCCTCACCGAAAACGGACTCGACCCGACCGTCTTCCCTTCGATGTTGAAACTAGAAACCGATGTCGTGCGCATGGTGATCAACTTATTGCGCGGCGACTCGAACGCCGTTGGACATCTCACCACCGGCGGCACGGAGAGCATCATGCTTGCCGTGAAAACCGCGCGCGACAAAGCCCGCGCCGAAAAGCCGCATATCAAAGAACCTGAGATGGTGCTGCCCAAGACCGCGCACGCCGCCTTTCACAAAGCCGCGCATTATCTGAGCGTGAAACCCGTCATCGTGGATATTGACCCGCAGACCTTCAAAGTCCGCGCGGAGGATATGGAGAAGGCGATCACCGAAAACACGATTTTGATGGTGGCGTCCGCGCCGAGTTATTCGCAAGGCGTGATTGACCCGATTGCAGACATCGGCAGGATTGCACAAAAGCACAACCTGCTCTTCCATGTGGATGCGTGCGTGGGCGGCGTGCATCTTTCGTTCATGCGCAAGATGGGTTACGAACTTCCCGATTTCGATTTCACCGTTCCGGGCGTGACCTCCATTTCGACCGACCTGCACAAATACGGCTATGCGGCGAAGGGCTGTTCGGTGATCATGTATCGCAGCAGGGAGATTCGCAAATATCAGATCTTCGCCTGCACCGACACCACCGCGTACACGCTCATCAATCCCACCGTGCTCAGCACAAAAGGTGGCGGTCCGTATGCGGGCGCGTGGGCGATCCTCAACTTCCTCGGCGAGGAAGGCTACATGCGCATCATCCAGACCGTGCAGGAAGCGACCCAAAAATTGATCGCGGGCATCAACGCCATTCCCGAACTGCGCGTGCTGGGCGCGCCTGCCATGAGCATGTTCTCGTTCGCTTCGGATTCGATCAACGTCTATCAACTTGCAGATGAGATGGGCAAACGCGGCTGGTACCTGCAGGGACAGTTCTCCACGCCTCTGACTCCCCGCAACCTGCACATCTCCGTCAACTTTGGCAACGCCCAAAACGTGGACGCCCTGCTGAAAGACCTGCGTGAATGTGTGGAGATTGTCAAGTCCAAAGAACCGATTGACTCGGATGCGATCCGCCAGATGGTCGGCGCCGCGCTTCAAGGTCCGGACCCCGAGGCGGCGTTTGGTCAACTCGCCGCATCCGCCGGGCTGACGGGCACCGACCTCCCCAGCGAGATGGCGTTCATCAACGAGGTCATGGATGCTTTGCCGGATTCCATCTGCAATGTATTTTTGATCAATTACTTCAATGATTTATATGTATAATCCTGTCAATAATTACAAGTAAGGAGTTGAGATGAACACGAAACATCGGGTTGTCCTTGTCCTGATCACCGCCATTGTCATGCTGGCGTGCAATACCCTGACTCAATCGGGAAGCGACCAGCCTCCCACCAGCGCGCCGATTATTTCCACCATCCCCGCCCTTCCGACGGTCATCGAAGAACAGCCGCCGGCGACCGTGCTATTTACGGATGACTTCAGCGTGCCGAGCGTTGAAATGGAAACGTACTCGGGGGAGGACGGCAGTTCCGGCACGGAAAACGGGGTGTATGTCGTGCGGTCAACAGGCAGTTTGTGGCAGTGGGGCAAGTCTGAGAGCGAATTTGCCGACGCGGTCATCGAAGTGGACGCGAAAATGGTGACCGGTCCCGCCAACAACAACGTCGGCTTTGGCGTGGTCTGCCGCCTCTTCGTCCGCGACGATACTTCGGTGGATGGATACATGCTCGCCATCAGCGCCGACGGGTATTACACCATTCGCAGTATTGCCGCCAGCAACATGAGCGCGCTCGTGGATTGGACGTTTTCAGACACCGTGAACCAGGGCAATGCCACCAACCGCATCCGCGCCACGTGCAATGGAAATGAATTGACGCTCGAGGTGAACGGAGAAGTGATCGCCTCCGCGGATGCGATCGCCGGCGGGTCGCAATCCGGTGCGATTGCCTTTTCCGCGATCTCCTTCGAGACAGACAACCCGGTTGCCGAGGTACATTTCGATAACCTGGTCGTGAGCCGGCCATAGTTGCGAAAAAAAGAAAGGCACGCCGATGGCGTGCCTTTCTTTGCTTTTATTGAGCCGCGCGCATTTTCTGGCGGACGAACGCCGTTTTGATAATGCGGTCGAAAAACCCCTTGTAGCCTTCGGGGTCGTACAGAATCATGTAGTCGGCGGGACCGTATTCCTTGGGAGGCAGCATGATGGCGGGGTTGGGGTTGATCTCCAAAATGAACAACTCGCCCTTCTCGTTCATGCGAACATCGCAGCGACCGTAGCCGGAAACGCCCATGGCCAGGAACATGCGCCTGCCCGTTTCTTGAATTCGCGCCTTCAACTCCGGGTCGGTCACCTCCTTGAAGTCGAAGGGGACGTTGTAATCCCATTTGATGTCGGTATGCCAGAACTCCTCGCCGGGAGGGAAGACCAACTCGGCAGGCGGGTACACGAACGGCTGACGCAGGTCGTCGGGGTTATCCACCACCAGCACGTTGAACTCCCTGCCCACGATGAATTCCTCCATGCGCGCCGCGCCAAACTCCGAGCAGATTCGCTCCACCTGCGCCAGGACCTGTTCGAGCGTATCCGCGCGCGATTCGCGGAACATGCCCGTGCTGCCGTAGCTTTTGGGATGTTTGACCATGATGGGGAAACGCAAATTCCCGACAAGCTGCCGCGCCTCTTCCACACCATGAACGCGGTAGCCTTTTGCAAAACCAATTCCATTCGCGTCGGCAACCGCCTGCATTTCTTCGCGGGTCGGGTCGAAACAGCGCGAGTCCGCGCCGGTGAAGGGCAGGTTGAGCGTCTCCAGCGCCTGAACCACTTCAATGGCATGATAGCCCAGTTCTTTATCCTCCTCATCCTCGAACTCGTAGCCTTCGCAGATGTTCAAAAAGACGTCGAATTCGTTCGACTCCGCCAGCGCCCGGATCTTCTCGAACACGGGAGCGGTCAGGGTGACCATCTTCCAATCGAAATCCTTCAGGTAGGGAGAGGGATCGAAATCCTCGATCTCCTCATCGGACAAAACACAGACGCGCATAGGGGCTCCTGATTTTTTGGAATCGCACAGCGGCAATCGCACCAAAGGATTGTCAACCTGCGTTTGCATTATCACGCAAAAATATTCCGATGCAATAATTTTTAAGAAAAAAAGGCAGACAGTCCAACCCTACTTCGTCTCCGTCACCTTGCGGATGCTGCGCGGATTCTCGGTGTCGTATCCCTTCGCGCGCGTGAGGTGATAGGCGAACAACTGCGCAGGCAGAATCGCCGCCAGCGGCGACAACCATTCGGGAACAGCGGCGGGAATCGTCAGCGGGATCTGCGCCAGCGACAACGCTTTTTTGTCGTTCGAGATGACCACCAGTTCGGCGGAAATCTCCTCGCGCAGGCGATGCAGCATTTGAAGCATCGAACTGAAGACTTTGCCCCTCGCCGCCACAGCAAAAACGGGATAGCCGCTCTCGACCATGGCAATCGGTCCGTGCGCAAAATCAGCGGAAGAATACGGCTCGGCGATGATGTAGGTCAGTTCCTTCAATTTCAATGCCCACTCGAAGGCAGTGGCGTAATTGAATCCGCGACCCAGCACAACGGTCTGATCAATGTAGCGATAGCGCTGCGATGCCTGTGCGATGAAATCACTCTGCTTCAACGTCTCTTTCATCCAGCCGGAAACCTTGTTCAACTCCACCCATTGTTTTTTATTTCCGCTCAATGCCGCCGAAAGCATCGCTACTCCCATCAACTCTGCCGTGTAGGTTTTTGTCGCGGCAACTGCTTTTTCGGGACCGGCCTGTACATCGAAAACAAAATCAGAAGCATTCGCCAGCGGCGACTCGGCTTCGTTGGTGACCGCCAGCGTCATGCACCCCTGCCGCTTGCCCTCCTCCAGCACGCTGACAATATCCGGCGATTTGCCCGACTGCGAAATGCCAATCACCAGCGCATTTTTCAACACTGGCGGCTTTTTGTAATACGTGAACAATGAAGGCGTCGCCAGCGCCAGCGGAAGTCCATTCATCGCGCCAAGCAGATAATTGGCATATCTGCCTGCGTTATCGGACGTGCCGCGCGCGGCGAGGAACACATATTGAATATCGCGCTTTTTGATTTCATCCGCGATATCCTCGACGTTTTTTCTTTGGGAAGAAATAAGATTCTGGATGATCCGCGGCTGTTCGGAAATTTCGGAAATGAGGGACATGTGTTGATTGTACGGCATTTTGCCCCTTGACAAATTTTTTAGGCTTGACTAAAATTTATTTAGTCTTAACTAAATTTTACGTGGTACGAGGTTCTTTAACGTGAACATTCTTCAAATTGCAGGCTTGCTTGTCATCATAGGAGCTTTGGTTTACTCCATCGGTGATGTCCTTCTGCCGGCAGGCAAACTCAATTTGGATGATTTTCCCCGGCTGAAACCATTTCGAGAACAAATTTCCGATGCGGAGAGGATGGCTGTCTTCTCCTCCCACAGCGGCGCGTTCGTGCATGGGACATTTTTCTACATGGGCGAATACATGAAAAATTTCACTCTGGAAATAACCGAATGAAACAGTCCACCTCCATTCAGGATTATCTCAAACACATCTATGAACTGACCGAGAACGGCGCGCCCGCCAGCACGAACGACCTGGCGCGCGAACTCAACATCAAACCTGCTTCCGTCACGGGCATGATTCAAAAACTCGCCTCCGAGAAGCCTGCACTGGTGGAATATCAAAAGCATCAGGGCGTCACGCTCACCCCTGCGGGCAGGCGCGCCGCGCTGGAAGTCATCCGCCATCACCGCCTGCTCGAAACCTGGCTGGTGCAAACGCTCGGCTACTCATGGGATGAGGTTCACGAGGAAGCGGAACGGCTCGAACACGTCATCTCGGAGGATTTCGAGCGGCGCATTGCCGCCGCGCTGGGAAATCCGCTTCGTGACCCGCACGGAGAGTTGATTCCCACCGCTGATCTTAAGATGCCGCTGGACGATTCGACTCCGCTCTCGGCATTGCGCCCAAACCAGTCTGCGACCATCCAGCGCGTCATTGCCCAGGACCCGAACCTGCTCCGCCACCTTGAGAGTTTGGGTCTCACTCCAGGCATTCAGATCGAGATCATGGAATATTCCCCCTTCGACAACAATCTCACCGTCAAGGTTGGGCAGAAATCCAACGTGCTTGGGTTGAACATCACGACCAAGATATTTGTAGAGGTGAAATAAACCATGCTTGAACAGTCAATTTTATTTCCATCACAACCAGCCGCCAGCTTGGCAGAAATCCTTATTGTGTTGTTGATTGCAAGCCTGGCTTATTTTGTTGTATTCAATAATTTCGAAAAACATCTACCCATTAAACGAAGGGTTATCAAACTATTTGTTGTTGTGGGCATATTGGCGCTTATCGGAATTTTATTCAGCAGATATGCATTCTGGGGAGTGATCGCGCTCATGACCCTCGGGCAGGTGTATTTACATGGCTGGTATTTTCCGAAACATGGAATCAACGGTTTGACAGCCGAACCTCACGATAAATATTTAAAAATAATCGCAAAAATGAAAGGTAATTCAACATGAACGAAACAATTTTTAGAATCCTTGCCGCCCTTATCCTGTTCACAGGCGCGGGCATCTCCATTTACTTCCGCCGCAAGGCAGACCGCGACTCGGGCGAAAAACTCTCCCGCAGCGCGGACGGCACGCCGATGATGCTGGTCATTCGCATTTTCGGGTTGATTCTGTGGCTCAGTCCGCTCGTCTATCTTGCCAACCCGCAGTGGATGGTGTGGTCGAAGATCGGGCTGCCTGAATTAGCCCGCTGGTTCGGCTTCGGGTTTGGGATCGTTGTTGTGGGGTTGATCTATTGGTTATTCATCAGCATCCAGAGCGGTATTACACCCGTCAGCGCCACACGCACGAATCACAAACTTGTAACGCATGGCATTTACCGCTGGGTGCGCCACCCGCTGTACTCCGTCGGTTCATCGCTTTACATCTCCTTCGGTTTGATGTCGGATAACTGGTTCATCATCTTTATGGGCGTTGTGGCGTTCATCGTCATGGCGATCCGCACGCCGAAAGAGGAAGCCAACCTCATCGAGAAGTTCGGCGATGAGTACCGCGAGTACATGAAGCGGACGGGACGCTTCCTGCCAAAGTTATTCTAACTACTAAGAAACTATCTCAAAAGTCGAATTTTGAGCCTCAAACATGCTTGGATGGGGCGTTTTGCAGGGTTTTGAGATAATTTCTAAGAGGTGACAGTCACTTTAAAAGTGACTGTCACCTACAGGAGAACTATAATGACCCTCGAAATCTTTTTCAAAATTGCATTCTTTATTGTCTTTTTCAGCTTTGCGTATGTGATGAGCGCTTACTCAAAAAAGGCAAAAGCAGGCAAGGAAGACAAAGCCACCCGCATGAAAATGCACAACGAAAACGAAGTTCCACTTTTATTGAAACTTCGCACCATCTTCGGCATCCCCTTCTACATCGGCGTCCTGGTGTGGACGTTCGCGCCGAAGTTCATGGAATGGTCCGCCATCCCCTTCCCCGCCTGGGTGCGTTGGGCGGGATTGGCGCTCGGCATCCTCTCCATCGTCCTCAACGCCCAGAGTCATAAAACGCTCAGCCAAAAACTGGGCGCGGACTTTGACCCCGCTTTGCGGCTGTTGAAAGTCCCCGCGCTGGTGACTGAAGGTCTGTATGCGAAGATTCGCCACCCGATCTATCTGGCATTTTTACTGATGCAAATCGCGGTTCTGCTCCTGACCTCGAACTGGTTCATCGGCTTCTGCGGAATCGCCATCATCGTTTCGGTGATCGCCATCCGCATACCCGAAGAAGAGAAGATGCTCATCGAGCAGTTCGGCGATGAGTACCGCAATTACACTAAACACACGGGAAGTTTATTTCCCAAACTCGGTTGATTCGGAGAAAACATCATGAAAAAAATCGTTTTACTGGTTCTCACCTTCGCCCTTTTCGTCAGCGCCTGTGCGACGGAAACGGGCGGCACGTCAAACGGGAAACTCAACATCGTCACCACCACAGGCATGATCGCAGACATTACCAAAAATGTCGGCGGTGAGTATGTGGAAGTGACCGCCTTGATGGGCGCAGGCGTAGACCCGCACTTGTACAAAGCCAGCGAAGGCGATGTGCGTCGCTTGCAGGATGCAGACCTCATTTTTTACAACGGCTTGCATT
>QMIW01000135.1 GCA_024434165.1 Chloroflexota bacterium
CAACCCGGCTGGCATTACCCAGTTCCGCCTGCGCTTTACAAAGGACGACAACAACGACTTCGGCGCGGATTTCCTCAAGCTCTACAGCGGCAATGCGGGCGCGGCGAGCCGTCCGCGGCTGATCGTGGAGTACTACGTGCCGTAGGAACATGTCCTGTAGATTCCGTGCCGCACGATTTTCAGCGGGGTGAATTTGTCAGAATAACAGAACCAGCCCTCTCGTCCAGACAGGATGCGGGGGCTGGTTTTTCATTTTCAAAACTGATTGAATTTGCCTCCGCCGGTATGTATAATGAAATCAAGGCTCTTGTGTTTTGGGAGGGAAAAAATGACTTGAGGAGTCGCAAAGGCAAATTCGGTTTCCAAACCCTTTGCCTCTTTCAGCCTGACCGCCTTCCAGGACGTTGAGCAAAATCGTGAAACGCTGTGGAGGGCGTTATGTTGAGAAAAAAGGTAATTTTCCGTTCGTTCGCTGCGCTGGCAGTATGTGTAATCATCCTAAGCATGGCGGGACCCGCACAAGCGGCTTGCACCGATCCGCTCGGATGTGTGACGGTTGGGGCAACCGACCCGATCCATATCGCATATCTCCTCGATCTATCAGGACCTGCGGCAGGATTGGGGCTTGAGGAGATCCGTGGGGTTGAAATTGCGATTGACGATTCAGGCGGAGCCATTCTGGGGCATACCATTCAATTTGACGGTCAGGATGGCACCTGCTCCAATTCAGGGGGAAGCGCGGCGGGGCAAGTCCTCGACGACGACTCCACGATTGTGGCGGTCGTGGGCACCACGTGTTCCGGCGAAGCCATGGGAGCCATGCCGTACCTCTCGGCGGCGGGATTTTCCGTTGTTTCGCCATCCAACACCAACATTTTGTTAACCAAGCCGGGAGACCCCAACCATTATGCCGGCTACCTGCGGGTCTCCTGGAACGATAAAATCCAGGGGGAAACCGCCGCTAATTACGCGTACACAACCCTGGGATTGACCACCGCCGCGGTCATTGACAATGGAAGTCCGTACAGCGCAGGCATTGCCCAGGTATTCGCCGATGAGTTCATCACCCTGGGCGGGACAATCACGACACAGCAGACCATAGACCCCGGCGACACGACAGACATTGACGCAAAGCTCGCCATCGTAGCGGGGACTTCGCCCGACCTGCTTTACATCCCGGTCTTTTCGCCCGAAGGCGTGTATATTCTGGATAACCTCCCCGCGGGGTTGACAGGCGTTCAGGTCTTTGGCGCGGACGGGCTGTGGGACCCCAACATGAACAGTTCCTCGAACGAAGAAGGTCTGCTGCTCACGAGCTACGATTTTACGGTCACGCGCAATTCGGATTTTGTGACCAAGTTCCTGCCTGCCTACATTGCAAAATATGGGACGGGTCCATCCAACGTGTTCCATTCGCACGCCTATGACGCCTTCATGCTCATCAAAAAAGCGATCGAGGCTGTGGCTGTGGAAACGGCTCCGGGCGAGCATCAGATCGGGCGGCAGGCGCTGCGCACCGCGCTGTATGGCACAACCAACCACGACGGCTTGACCGGAAACCTCACCTGCGATGCAAACGGGGATTGCGCCGATGCAACCATGTCCGTCTATAGATTCCATTCAGACCAATTCCCGCCTGAATACCTTGCGCCTGAAAAAATCGGGCTGGTTATGGATGCGGCGGGACCGAACGATTTGAGTTTCAACTACATGGCGTATCAGGGTGTGTTGCAGACGAAGACCGCGTTCGGCATCCTGTCCACCCTTTATCTGTCTTCGGACAACACAGAATATCAATCCAACCTGGAGCGATGCGCCGATGAAGGAAACGGCTTGTGCTTTGCCGTCGGTTTCAGCATGGGAGATGCGATCCTGAATGCGGCAACCGCAAGACCCGGCACAAACTATGCCATCCTGGATTTTAGCTGGGATACGCCGCCGGCAAACCTGCGGGGGATTCAGTTCGACGCAAAACAGGTCGGATACCTTGCCGGAACGCTGGCTGGGAAGATGAGCGTAACCGGCGATGTCGGCGTGGTGGCGGGGATGGAGATTCCGCCCGTGATCGCCTTTGTGGAAGGATATCGGAATGGCGCCCAATGTTCGGGCAACATTGACGTGCTGGTCAACTATACAGGCACGTTCGGTGACCCAGCCGTCGGCGAGGCGGCAGCCGCAGACATGATCTCGCGCGGCGCAGACGTGATTTTCGCGGCGGCAGGACCGACCGGTAACGGAGCCATCCTCTACAGCGCCCAGAACGGCGTCTGGAGCATCGGTGTGGATACCGATCAGTATCTGAGCGTCTTCGATGACGGCGGCGTGGCCGGTTCGGATAAACTGCTCACCAGCGCCATGAAACGGCTGGACACGGCGGTTTACATGACCACCCAGGATCATCTCAATGGGATATTCACCTCCGGGACTGTGATTTACGGTCTCGACGATAACGGGGTCGGACTGGCTCCCTTCCACGAGACAGATCCGGTCATCCCGCAGGCTGTCAAGGATGAACTGGACGCAATCAAACAGGGCATTATCAACGGGACGGTCAATATAGACTACCCCTGCCGCCCGCGCTTCCATGCGGAACTGGTGGAGAACGACGTGTTCGGCGTGGATTGGCTCCCGTTTACAGACGTCACTCTGACGATTGACGATCCTGCCAACGGCGCCGGCGTGGATTTCACAGACACAAAAACGACGGACACAAATGGGTTTGTCATGTTCGATAACCTCGGCACGATCGTTCTCGCGCCGGATATGTTTGTTGGTATGACGGATGGCACCTATAACAAAACGCACACGATTGTTCCGCTCACGGTCGCGGGTGTGGATGCCGCCACAGACCGGGTGTGGGGCACGGGCGTTCCAGGACATCAATTGAACATACAACGCTGTGACCCTGTTGGTTGTTCGTGGAGACGCTGGGCAACCGTCCAGGTGGACGGCACCTGGCAGGTTGATTTCTCGGTCCCAGGCGGACCTTCGCCCGAAGAACAAAATATTTTGAACATCCTGCCCGGCATGAGGGGCGAAGCGCTTTACCCCGATACGGACTCCGATCACACGGACGTTCAGTGGCAGGCGCCCATTTTGCCGCCCTTCAGATCTACTGCCATCCAGGATGGCTGGATTCTCGAATCTTCCGAGACCAGCGGTACCGGCGGCACACTGAACAACAGCATGACCACGCTGTGGGTCGGCGACGACGGGGCGAACCGCCAATATCGCACCGTTCTGTCGTTCGATACATCCGCCCTGCCTCCCGGTGCGGTCATTACCTCGGTGACTTTGAAGTTCAAATACGCAGGCAAGGTTGGGACCCTGCCCTTCGGCACGCACGGCAACCTGCTGGTGGACGTCCGCAAGGGAGCCTTCAGCAACAATCCTTCTCTGCAACTGGGCGACTTCAAGATCGCCGCAACCAAGAATGCGCTCTTCTCGATAACCAATACAAAGGTCAACAACTGGTATGTCCTGACCTTCAATCCATCGCAGTTCAAATACATCAATCGAACCGGTGTGACCCAGTTCCGCCTGCGCTTTGCCGTGGACGACAACAACGATTACGGCGCGGACATCCTCAAAATTTTCAGCGGGAATGCGGGCTCGGCGCATCAGCCCAGGCTGACCATTGTGTTTTACATCCCATAGGAGGTTCGCCAGGAGCAGCATGAGATAAAGCGCAACAGCAAAACACGACTCACCCGCAAAATCAAGTTTCGCGGGTGAGTTTGTTCATAAAGGTAAACAGTATGGCGATTTCGACGATTCTCCATGCCCCATATTCTTCTGCGCCGACTTGTCGAAGCGTCCGCATCCCATGGTCGAGTGTTTTCGTAAGACGATATAATCCAACCGCATCATTTTAATTAGCCGGCCGTAAGTTTTTGGAAAACAAATTTCTGCTCAAGCCGCCGGGCGCGTATTTTTATAAAGTCTATTTCGACCGACTATTAGTCATAGCATACAGAGGAAACGAACCGTGAAACCCGGAAATCCCATAAAGGCATTTTTAGCGGGCAGTGCTGCGATTCTGTTCGTTCTGGCCGCAATGCAATCCCCCGCCGCCCTCGCCCAGGCGGCGGACCCGCCGTCGGTGCCGAAAAACGTAACATTCGTTGAGACGGTATCGGGTCTGGATGATCCGCTCTTCGTCACTCATGCAGGCGACGGCTCCGGCAGGTTGTTCATCGTGCAGAGAACTGGAAAAATCCTGATCTTCAAGAACGGGGCGCTCAACAGCACGCCCTTCCTCGATGTTGGCGGAATTATCACCACGTCTGGAGGGGAACAGGGGTTGCTGGGGCTGGCATTCGATCCGGATTACAGGACCAACGGTAAATTTTACGTTGTTTATACCGTCAGCGAAAATAACGCCGTCAAACTGGCGCGCTATCGCGTCTCAGGGACCGACTCGGACC
>QMIW01000041.1 GCA_024434165.1 Chloroflexota bacterium
TTCCTCGTGCAGGATGCCGCGCCCGCTCGTCATCCATTGAACGTCGCCTTCGCCGATGACGCCCTGGTTGCCGAGACTGTCGCGGTGGCGGACAGTGCCTTCGAGCATGTACGTGACAGTTTCGATGCCGCGATGCGGATGGGTGGGGAAGCCGCGGATGGGTCCTTCGAGCGGGTTGTTGAAGGCAAAGTGGTCGAATAGCAGAAAAGGATCGTAATCGTTGCTTTGGCGCGGGGTGATGGAGCGCCTCAACAAGACGCCTGCGCCTTCGATCACGAGCTGGGGTTCGATCACATGAGAGATGGTTCGGTTTTTCATGCAATTTTGATGGCGCGGGCAATAAGGATATTACCTGTCCGAATTCATTCCGACCGGGCTTTGCTTCTCCCGCCTCCTGCGCTGTTCGCTCATGAACGCGGTGAAGAAGGAAAGCGCGGCTCCGGCGATGAGACCTCCGGCAAGAAAGATGGTGTTGAGGAGTGTCATCCTGGCTTTTTCATCCTCACGCAGAGGTCCCATGAGGGGGACGATGAATACAAACAAAATTCCCTGCAAAAGACCGAGAATTGCGCCTGCCAGAGCGGCTTCAGTCAACCGGCTGGACGACCGTTCACTTTTTGAACGCATTACGGATTGGCTGCCGACGTTCAGGGCAAGCAGCCATGCCAGGGGTGTGACGCAAACAACGCCGGGGTAGCCAGCCAGCGTGACAAGCACAACGGCTCCCAGCCATGGAACAAAATTGCGAAGCGGGATTTCAAAAATCGCGCAGAAATCGAGTTTCATGAAAAAATCTCCTTATTTCTAAAGGTGTTGGCTCCTGTCCGCAAACAGCGGCGTATTCTATCGAAAACGACCTGGCTGCGCAAGAATTCGTCCACCCTACTTTTTGTTCCCCCGTATTTGTGCAAACGGAATTTTTAAAACGGCATATTTGGGGGTGGAAATACTTTCAGCCGAATATGCCGAAAACTTGATGTGCCGGTCAGTCTACGATGAAAAGCTTGGCTCCGGCTTCGGTGTGGGAGCGGTGCGGTTCGGCGTTATCTGCCACTTGATAACTCATGCCGGGTGTAAGCGTGAATTTGCGCCCATCCTTCAACTCGGTGTGGAGTTCGCCTTCGAGACAAAACAGAATATGTCCCTTTGTGCACCAGTGATCGGCGAAGTAGCCGGGCGTGTATTCGACCATGCGGACGCGGATGCCCCCGAAATGACGGGTGCGCCAATACGCCGTCCCGCGTTCTCCCTTGTGTTCGGTGCGCTCGACCTGCGACCAATCCGTCGTACCGAACGGAATATCCAACATTTGCATTTGTAACTCCTTTTCAAGGTGTTGAGACTTCGTCGTTATTCCTGTTTTCGCGCTGCGTTATGTGCCTTTGTTCGCCGACCGCATAGGCTTCGGCGATCCAGCCTGCAAAATCGGAGTCGAGGTCTTCTTCCGATTCCAGGCGGAAGTGGTGCAAGTGATTGCGCGGTGAAAGCGATTCGACCTTGTAAAACTTCGGGTGGTCATGCCGCCGGTCGAATATAAACCCGCCAAGCAGGTGGGACTTGCGCGGGTACAGGGAGACAAACCGCATGCGGACCTGAAACGTGACCCGCGTCTTTTGCGGAATGATGGTGACCGGACCGCAGGCGCGAACCATCCTTGCAAACCTGCGGTAGATTTTGAAGACGTGAGGTTCGGAACGCGAGAAAAGCTCCTTCAGGCTGAATTTTCCGCACGAGTGCCACTGGTTTGCCGTGGTGAACGTTTCGCCGCAAACCGGGCACTGCCATAAAGGTTTGGAGGAGGCTTTCAGCTTCGACATTCCCTGTCCTTCAACTGCAGGGCGGTTTTGGCGCCCTGTTCATAAATAACCCGAGTTGCTGCCTTGGTTTCAAGAGGCTTCCCTCACCCCAAACAAGGTTATATCTTCTGGGATGACTTCCCCCTCTTCCGATGGGAGAGGGCAGGGTGAGGGCTTTGGGCGGGGAACCTAGAAAATCTATTGGAAGGTGGCAACTTGAGTTAAATATTTGAAACGCGGTGATTTCAGCTGCTGTTCGAAACATGGCGGCGTGATGACGGGATTTATTTCCCGAAAAACTGGATCTGGTTGCCTTCAGGATCGCTGACGCCGAAGGTTCTAAAGCCCGCAGCCGCCGGCACGATCGAAAAGGTAATATCCAGCCCGGACTCCTCCGCCTCTTTGAAGCGCGTGTCAATATCCGGGACGAGAAATCCAATCTTGAATATCCCATGCACTTTGTGACTCTCTACGGTTTCGCCGCTGTTCGAACGCGGTCTGGCGCCGTGGAATTGCGCGATCTCCAGCAGCAAACCGGGTTTTGAGAGCAGCGCCCCCTTGCGAATGTCATTCTCCGCCTCTGCCTCGATTCGAAAACCCAGATGCCTCGTGTACCAGCCGACTGCCGCGTTGTAATCGGCAACGGATAACGCAAAAAATGCGCCGTGATCATCGGGCAAGCGTGTTGTCATTGTTCCTCCAGGGACACCAGGTGGATGACAGCACAGGGAAGGCAGGGTCAACCGCTCCTGTAAGGGATGCCGGACCGCGCGATGAACCGTGCTGGCGTGATGGATGAATTATAGTATCCAATTGGCTCCGGTCAATCCGAATTCCAGGATTCGATTCTCGTTGGACTTTGAACACCAGACCCGCCCCCGGCTCCTTTGCAGTAAAATTTCCTCCGACAGCGGAGAAAACGTATGAAACTCGTAACCGTCACCCAAATGCGCGCGATTGAAAAGGAAGCCGACTCCAAAGGCGTTTCCTACGCTCAGATGATGGAAAATGCCGGCCGGGGGCTGGCGGAGATCGTCCATGCCATTGGGCAGGAAAACGGCTGGGATGTGATCACCGGCTTGGTGGGTCCGGGCAATAACGGCGGCGATACGCTCGTCGCGCTCACATGGCTGGCGGGTGCGGGCTGGCGTACTCACGCCTATCTCGTCCATCGCAAAATGGGCGACGACCCGTTGATCTCGCGCTACCTCGAAGCGGGCGGCGATATTTTCCAGTTTTCCACCGACCCGGATTTTGAGTCATTGGGCGAGGTCTTGAACGAATCAGCCGTCCTGTTGGACGGCTTGCTTGGCACGGGAATCAAACTTCCGCTTAAGGAAGAGGCGGCGCTTGTCCTTCGCGGAGCGCAAGTCATCCTATCCAAAATGGATGCGCCTCCGTTCATCGTTGCCGTGGATTGTCCCTCCGGCGTGGACTGCGATTCGGGTGCGGCGGCGGATGAAACCCTTCCCGCCGATCTCACAATCACGATGGCGGCGGTCAAGCAGGGATTGTTGAAACTGCCTGCGTTCGAATTTGCCGGCGATTTGGAAGTGGTGGATATCGGCTTGCCGGAGAATTTGGAAGCGTGGTCGGCGCTGAAAACCGAAGCGGCGGATTGGGAGATGATCTCTGCGCTGATGCCTGAGCGAACACCCGCTTCGCACAAAGGGACGTTTGGTACAGCCTTCGTGATAGCGGGTTCGACATCCTATACCGGCGCGGCGCTGCTTGCGGGCAGGTCGGCGTATCGCGGCGGGACGGGGCTGGTGGCGATGGCGGTGCCGGAGCCGCTGCACGCCGCGCTTGCGGGTCACATCCCTGAAGCGATCTGGGTTCCGCTGCCGCACGAAACTGGATTTATCTCTGAAGCCGCCGCCGAAGTGGTGTTGAAACATCTGGAGCGCGCCACGGCACTGCTGATCGGTCCCGGCTTGGGGGGGCACCCTTCCACGAAATCGTTCATGGAAAAATTACTGCCATCCCTCAACCTTCCGCTGGTGATTGATGCGGATGGTTTGCGTCACCTCGCGCAATTCCCCTCCCTGCTCGGCGGAGGATCGGGAACGAGGGTTTACACTCCGCACCCCGGCGAAATGTCCGCGTTGACGGGATTATCCCGTGAGGAGATTCAATCCAACCGGGAAGCCGTTGCGGAAAAGTACGCGCGTGAATGGGGGCATGTGGTTGTGTTGAAAGGCGCCTTCACCGTCGCTGCCGCGCCGGATGGGCGTGTGACGGTCATCCCGGTTGCCACGCCTGCCCTTGCGCGCGCCGGGACAGGGGATGTACTGGCGGGGCTGATCGTCGGTCTCCGTGCTCAAGGCTTGGATGCGTTCGACGCCGCGGTTGCGGGGGCGTTCATCCATGCGCAGGCGGGGCTGCTCGCCGCTGACGAACTCGGCACAACCGCTTCGGTGCTGGCGAGCGACGTGCTGAATGCCATCCCCGATGTCATTGCAGGGTTGGAGTGAATCCATCCATGTGTGCAAGGTGCGTGAGCAAATAAAAAGAGGCTTCCTTTCGGAAGACCTCTTTCGCAAATCTCCAATTTCCAACTAACTATTCATAAACGCTTCAAGGTTGTCCTTGCTGATGCGGTACGCCTTGCCGACCTTCTTCGCCTTCAGGCTTCCGTCCTTGATGGCTTCGAGGATGTCGTCCTCGGTTACCTTCATGAATTGTGCGGCTTCCGCGGGGGTCATGATATCCGGCATTTTCGCGCCGCCGCCCGCCCCGGCTCCCGGAGCCTGATAGCCGCCTTGCAGCGCCTGCCCCATGATATTGCCGATGCCCATGCCCGCACCGATGCCGGCGGTAAGACCCGCGCCGCCGCCTTCGTTCTGTGCAGCGTCACGCATCGCGTCTGCCGCCTGCAATTGAGTGTAGGTTGCCATATCGAGCATGCCCATATCGCGCAGTTCCTGGGCGGATTTTTCGCTCGGCTTGAGGTTGCCGATGTAGAACGTCTTGAGCGTCAGCCCAATCGCCTCGAAGTCCTCCTTCGACTTTGCGCGCACAGCCGCGCCAATTTCCTCGGTCAGACCGATCATTTCCGGCACCGAATTCTTGGCGGCGGTTTCGCCGAGCACATCCTGAAGTTTGGAGAGCAGCATCGTTCGCAGGCGTTCTTCGATGTCGCTGGTGCGGTAGGTGTGCTGCACACCCACGATCTGGGTCACGAACTGCTGCGGGTCCTTCACCTGGAAGGAGTAAGTGCCAAATCCCTGCAGCAGCGCCACGCCCAAACCCATGCCCGGGTTGCGGACGATGATCGGCTGCGGCGTGCCCCATTTTTTGTTCGCAAATTCCTTTTTGGAAACGAAATACACTTCTGCGGGAAAGGGTGTGCGGTCGTTGAACGCCTTGCCGATGAAATCAATCAACAGCGGGACGTTCGCCGTGGCGATGGTGTGACGTCCCGGTTTGAACACATCCAGCGCATTGCCGTCGCGGTAGAATACCGCCCACTGGCTCTCGCGCACGATCACCTGCGAGCCGATGCGGAAATCCCCAATGCCCTCTTCGGGAAAGCGATGAACGATCTCGTCGCTCATTTCGTTTGCATATTCAATGACATCAAAAATCCTGGCCATGTTTATTCTCCTTGTGATGAACAACGATTCGATTATAGTCCAACTAACAGGCAGGGACAAGAACCGTTTCTCCTATTCCATACGCAATTTAACGGGACTCGTTGCGTAAAAAGAGCACAGGGTTACTGTGCTCCTCCGTATGCTATAAATCGAAATTACCCGCCGCTTCAGGCTGGAAGCGGATCTTGACAACCTTGATCCTTCTCAAGCCGTCGGGTACCTGCCACGAAAATATATCGTTTTCGCGATAGCCGAGCATGGCGGTGCCGATAGGCGCGAGGACCGAAATTTTCCCTTCGGCGGGGTTCGCGTCCTGCGGGAAGACCAGGGCGTATTCCATCTCTTCGTTGGTTTCGACGTCGAGCAGGAGTGCGCGCGAATTCATCGTAATAACGTCCGGCGGTACTTCGGCGGGAGCGACCACGGTTCCGCGTTTCAATTCTTCATCCAATTGCTTCAAATATGCGCTGTTGCGATATTCCGTGCTCATCGAATCGGCGATCAGTTCGCGCAGGCGTTTCAAGTCGAATTCAGTGATAAAGATGTTTCTTTTGTTCATGGTCCTTTCTCTTTCAAAATGTGATGGTCAGAGTGTACCAGACTTTTCCGACTTCATCGGCTTGCCCGATCCTTTATCCCGCACCATCAGCACTTCCGCCATGATGCTCACGGCGATCTCTTCGGGCGTTTCGGCTTGCAGTTCCAGTCCCATTGGCGAATGGACTTTGGCGATCAATTTATCGTCCACGCCTTTCTTCTTCAACGCCTTGACGGTTGTCGCCCACCTGCGCTTCGAACCGATGACGCCGATGTACGCCGCATCGGTGTTGAGCAGGTTGGGCAGACCGAGCGCATCCACACTGGACCCGCGGCTGGTGACGACCAAATAGGTTCTTTTTGTGATTTTGAGTTGTTCCGCCAGTTTCCCCATCTCCACCGGGTAATATTCATCCGCACCAGGTGTGGCTTCGGGGTTGCAGAATTCCGCGCGGTCGTCGCTGACGGCGACGCGGAATCCCAGCCACTTTGCCAAATGGACGACGGCTTTGCCGACGTGCCCTGCGCCGATGACGACGAGGGTTGGGGCAGGAAGGATGGGTTCCACGAACACCTCCACCTGACCGCCGCACACGCCGGGGTCGCCGCGTGAGGGGTCAGCCATGTTGTAATGTAAAAGCCGCGGCTCTCCGTCGCTGATCGCCATCCAAGCTTCGTCCAGCACGCGGTGTTCCAAATCCCCGCCGCCGACCGTGCCAATAAATTTGCCGTCCGGGTAGACGAGCATCTTGCTGCCCACGTGCCGCGGCGTGGAGCCTTCGCTCTTCACCACCGTGCAAAGGGCAGCGGAGCCGTTGTTTTTTTCGATATCAATTAATGCCTGAAAGATGGATTTCATCGCTAATTTTGTTTTTCTATTTCGTAAGTCCCAAATACTTGCGGGCAAATTTTCGAACTGCCTGGGCTGTCGCTATGGCTTCTTTTGCGCCCTCGATGGCAGGCTGATCACCAGGATAACGCCTGCGAACTGCGTATTCTGTCAAGTCCACCAATTCCTGCACCACGAGTCCGGTCAGGATGCCCGCTTCATTGCGCATCGTATTTAATGTGGGGAGGTCATGAGTCTTGGGAAAATCGAAATCTTTCAAGATTAACAGCGCCTTGAGATATTTTTCTGCGCTCTGCTGGGCATGAAAACACGCGCCGGTTAACAAAGGCTTTTTCAAGCGAAACAACGCTTTGGCGGCTGAGAAATCCTCCTCTGCCTGGGCGATCCAGGATTTAAGTTCTTCGATGCCGGTCATAAAGAACTTTTCCCTTTTTGATAATTTCGCGTATGAAGAAGCTGTTGTCTTTTCCGCCTTTCATGGCTTCCTCAACCTCTTTTGGGGTTTTGATAATGATGTCCACGGGAAATTGACGGGGATACAGCAGCATGGACGCCGCGCGATGCTTTTCCTTGCGCCTGCCGTTTGTTTCCATAATTATCAGCAGGTCCACGTCGCTGTCGTGTGTGGGGGTTCCATAAGCGTATGAGCCGAACAATATTATTTTTTCCGGCTGAAGTTCTGACACGATGCGTTCCACCGCCTTCGGAAGTGTTTCCGCCACAGGCGGGAAGCCGGTTGGGTTCATCCTGGTCGTAAGTTCGAACACGCGCTTCTCCTTCGGAACAATTTTACACTACCTCTCCAGCAGCCCCAGCACCACCGGCAGCAGCTGCTTCTTCCGGGAAACCACGCCGGGGGCGTCGCGCGTGCCGTCGCCGAGCGGGGGATAGGGCAGGTCGTTGAGGATGGGCGGATAGTCCGACGAGACCAGCAGGCGGCTGGAACCGCGCACCACGTCGGTGACGAGCAGCATGGCAAAGTCGAGACCGCGTTTGTCGCGTAATTCGTTCAATGCTTTAGTGAGCGGCTCAAGATGCTCGGAGAGCTGCATCAGGTCAGTGACTTCGGCTTGGGCGATGGCGAGTTTGAAACCGCCTGCTTCGTAAGGCTTGATGTCCGTGCTGACCACATCCTCCGGCTTGCGGTTGGAGAGTCCCGCGCCCGCCGAGAGGACGGCTTTTCCAAAGGATTCGACCGTCTCGCCTTTGAGCGGACTCCCGCCGACGAACGCCCAGCGCGCCAGCCGTTCGGCGGCAGCGCGGTCGCGCGCTGTCGTGGTGGGAGAGGTCAGGATCAGCGTATCAGATAAAAGTCCGGCAAGAAGCGCGCCTGCAAGCGCCGGCGGGGCGGAGAGTCCAGCCTCCGCAGTCTGCTCCGTCACCAGCGTCGAGGTCGAGCCGACCACATCCACCGTGAAGCGAATCGGCTGATGCGTGTAGGGATTACCAAGGCGATGATGATCCAAAATCTCCAGCAATTCCGCTTCCTCCAGCGCAGCGATGGACGGGCGCGGCTCGTTGTGGTCAACCAGGATGATTTTGAGGCGCGGCGGGTTGAGCAGGTTGCGCTGGCGGGCAATGCCGAGGTAGAGGCCGTTTTCGTCCACCACCCAATAGTCGTCTATTTCGTCGCGCAGGATGCGGTTGAGTGAATCGCGGATGTGCGCATTGGCTTGAAACTTTGGCACGGCGGTGTTCGCCGCATCTTTGCACGGCGCAGACATCATCTCGCGCACGGTGGTATCGCCGGGGCGCGGACCGAGCACCTCGGTGAAATAGGTAAAGAGGCTGAAACCGTTGATGATGCCGTATGGCGTGCCGTCATCGTTGACGATGGGGGCGAGTCCGCCGGTGCGGCTGGCGAGCGTCCATGCCATGCCGAGTTGGGCGTTGGGGGGAAGGCTGTCGAGCCGCTGCATGACGGATTCGAAGCGCGGTGAGGCGTCGGTGAGGAGGAACGGCGCTTCCAAACCCAAAGTTTTCAATACCCATGAGGTCTGGGCATTGAGCGCTCCGGCGCGCGCGGCAACGGTGTTTACTCCGTCCCGTTCGCGCAGCAGCCAGGCGTATCCCATCGCCGAAGCGATGGAGTCGGTATCGGGGTTGATGTGTCCTATGACGTAGATTTGGTCGGGCATTCGTTCATGGTCTCCGGGGTTTCGTGAATACAGCGAGGTGATTATATCTCGCCTTTTTCGACCATGGCTAAAAAGACCCGCACGATTCCGGGGTCGAAGTGCCTGCCAGACTGTTCGTTGAAGTACGCGATGATTTGCTCGCGCGACCAGGCTTTATTGTACGGGCGGTCGTGGCTGAGCGCGTCCCACACATCTGCGACGGCGAAGATGCGCGCTGAGAGCGGAATTTCCCCGCCTTTCAGCCCGCGCGGGTAGCCGGTGCCATCCCATTTTTCGTGATGGCAGTACGGAATTTCAACCGCCTTGCTCAGGAAAGGAATGCGCGAGAGGAGTTTGTACGCCGTCTCCGGGTGCTGTTGGATAATGGCGCGTTCCTCTGGCGTGAGCCTGCCCTTTTTGTGAAGAATCTCGTCGGGGATGCTGATCTTGCCGATGTCGTGCAGGATCGAGCCGCTGCGAATGTCTTCGAGCGCCTCGCCGCGGATGCCGATCTTCTGCGCGATCTTCAGCGTGTGTTCCGTCACGCGGCGGGAGTGACCTTCGGTTTCCTTGTCGCGCAGTTCGAGCGCGCGCGCGAATCCCTCCAGCATGGATTCGTAGGCTTCCTCCAGTTCGCGGGTGCGCTCCTGAACGCGGTCTTCGAGCTTCAGGTTCAGTTTTCGCAGTTCACCCTCCAGTTCCTTAAGGGCGGTGATGTCGTGTGAAATGTAGACGCGCCCGACCATTTCCTTGCTGGAGTTGTAGATGGGCCAGACTGTCAGTTCGTAATAGATCTGTTTCTTGTTCAGTTCAAAACAGGCTTCGGTGCGGGCGTATGAAACCTGGGTATACATCTTGATCGGAATGGGGAAGTTGTCGAACACCTTTTTTGCGGATTGCCCGATAACGTCGTTGGCTTTCCTGTCCAGCAGGGCAAGCATGGCTTGGTTGATATCCACAATGAGATTTTGTTTGTCGAGGATGACCACCGGGTCGGCAAGCGCCTCGAAGACCTTTTCCCTTCCGATCGGGACCACCTCGAAGATGCGGAAGCGGAACAGCCCCCAGGCAATGATGATGTTTCCCAGCGCCGCCAGGAACGGATAGGCATCCCGTTCCGGCGCGATTTTCACGCCGAGCAGCGTAAACACCGTCCCTGCAATGGGGATGGAAAAGCCCAGGAGGATGACCAGCAATTGGGCGCGGTACAAACCGTGAGGTCGTATGAGGCGGCGGAAGAGGATCGAAAGTCCCCACGCCATGATGGCGTAACTATAGAGGGCATATCCGTACACCGCCAGCGCCGGATCATAAGCCAGTTCGGCGAAAGGATGCGTGCCCAACAACGTCGAACTGCCGTAAATCCAATGATGGAACCCGTCGGTGATGAGCAGAAGCGTGAACACGGCAGGCGCGAACAGCGAAGCCGCAAACGCCAGCCGCGGGTTGCGAAGGCGGTATTCCGTAAACTGCACGGCAAAGACGGGGAGCGCGATCAGAATCAGGTTTGCGCTCAACCACTGAAAGCCGTCCCAGAAGATTTTATCCTCCAGGTCCGGGGAAATCAATTCAAGGATGAAGCCTGAAATCCACAGGAATTGCCCCAATACATACCAGCCAAAGGCGAGCGCCCCCTGTGCGCGGCGTTTCTCCCAAACGTAGTATAGGATTGCAAGGGAAAGCAGAAGCGAGACGAAGTATGGAATTAAGTAGGTTGTTTCGACAAGGTTCATGTTGCGGGCGTAATGGTTTGGGTGGCGATATTATATCTCTCCGTTTATTGGATTGGAACATCCACGAAAAAAGACGCGAGCCTTAACCTGCCCGCGTCTTTCTGGACCTCGAACCTGATTCGGTTTACTGACGGTGGATCGCCCTCCAGACTCTTTCCGGCGTGGTCGGGATGTCATCCACGTTGACGCCGAGGGCGTCCAGAATGGCGTTTCCAACCGCAGGCGCGACCCCGTCCATTGGAATCTCGGCGACGGCTTTCACACCAAACGGATGGCTCGGCTCGAACGTCTCGACGAAGATGGTTTCGAGTTCGGGCATTTCATCCGCGCGGAAGATGTGATAGCGGTCAAGGTCGCGTTCGTAAGCCGCGCCTTTTTCGTCGTAGCGCATCTCTTCGCACACGGCGTAGCCGAGCGCCTGCGTCATGCCGCCTTCGATCTGCCCCGAAGCCGTGAGCGGATTGACAATGACGCCCGAATCCACCGCCATCACCAATTTATCCACTGTGACTGCGCCCGTTTCCATATCCACGGTCACTTCGGCGAACTGCGCCGCAAACGGCGGAGGCGACACGGGCGAGACGTAACTTGCCACGCCCATGATCTGTTCCTGGTTGTTTTTGTGGAGCGTATCGAGCGCAATCTCCGCCAGGGAAATACTGTCTCCGTTTGGAGCGATTGCCTTGCGGTCAGCCAGTCGAATGTCGCCAGGTTGAAGGTCAATCACCTGACCTGCGGCTTTCGACTTTTGACTTAGTATCGCTGCCGCGCGGATTTTGATTCGCTCCGCCGCGATCTGCGCCGCTTTGGTTGCCGCCGTTCCAGAAATGTACGTCGTGGAAGAAGCGTACGCGCCTTTATCGAACGGCGTGAAATCGGTATCCGACGAATAACAGATGATGTCCTCGACGGGAACGCCCAGCACCTCCGCCGCCATTTGCGCGAGGACGGTATCCGACCCTGTTCCCAGGTCTGTCGCGCCGACCAGCAGGTTGAACGAGCCGTCGTCATTCATCTTGATGGATGCGCCGCCCATGTCGAGGTAGGGGATCGCCGTTCCCTGCATCACCATGGCAACGCCAATGCCTTTGCGCTTGTAGCGCAAACCTTTGGTTTGCGCGCGCAAGTCAGAGACTTGCGCTACGCGCCACTCTTCATTCCCGAACTTCTGATCCCAGCCAATTGCCGCCTTGCCCTGCGCCACGCATTGCTCCAACCCGACGGTGTGAATGATTTCAGGCCGCGGCTCGCGCCCTTCGTTCCATGCAGTGGAGAAGGGATGATACTCGCCAGGGCGGATGGCGTTCTTCAAGCGGAACTCGATCGGGTCGAAGCCCATTGCGCGCGCGATTTTTTCCATGTGACGGTCGAGGGGCCAATATCCCTGCGGCACGCCGTATCCGCGGAACGCGCCAGCGGGGGGCGTGTTGGTGTAAACCACATCTGCATAGAAGCGGATGTTCGGCGCTTTGCGATACTCGCCGTCGCCGACATACAACGCCATTGCCTTGTGCCCCGTGTTGCCTGTGACGGTCAGCGCGTGGCAGCCGTACGCGCCCGTATCGGAGAGGGCGTACATCTCGTTCGCGGTGATCGTCCCGTCCCGCTTCACGCCCGTCTTCATCTTGATTCTCATCGGGTGCCTTGACCTTGCGCCGATGAATTCTTCCTCTCTCGTGTACTCGTAGATGACGGGTCGTTTGGTGGCGATGGTCAGATGCGCGGGCACGTCTTCCATCAGCACTTCCTGCTTGCCGCCGAAGCCGCCGCCGATGCGCGGTTTGATGACGCGGATGCGCTTCACGGGCAGACCCAGCACAGGCGCAAGCATTCTTCGGACGTGAAACGGAACCTGCGTGGACGTGCGAATCACGAGGCGGTCGTCTTCATCCCAATACGTGACCGCCACGTGCGGTTCGATGCTCACTTGCTGCACCTTCGGCACTTCGTACTCGGCTTCGAAGATTTCGTCCGCTTCGGCGAAGCCTTTGTTCACGTCACCGATGTCAATGCGGATGTGCGCGGCAAGATTTTTATCGGGGTTCGAGTCGGCAAAGTTGACGTATTCAGGCTCATCGTGGATTTTGACCGCATCGGGTTTCATCGCCTCGCGCGAATCCAAAATGGCGGGCAGGATTTCATATTCCACGTCAATCAACGTCAATGCCTTCTCTGCGATTTCAGGAGTCTCCGCCGCGACGAATGCCACGCGGTCTCCGACAAAACGAACCTTGTTATCCAGCGAGAACGAATCCAACGGACCAGGGATCGGGTCCGACTGTCCTGCTGTGGAATAGACCACGCGCGGAATGTCCTGCCAGGTCAGCACGGCGGCGACGCCCTTCAACGCTTTGGCTTTGCGGGTGTCAATGCGTTTGATCCGCGCGTGGGCGTGCGGCGAACGCAGGACTTTCGCATACAACATGCCGCGCATGTCCAAATCTGCGGCGAAGGCGGGTTTACCCTGCACCAGTTTGATGGCGTCCACCTTCTTTTCGGGCTTGCCGACGGTTTGCCACGTCTGCGTTTCGGGCGTGACGACAACTTTGGGTCGAGTTAAAACTGCGGCGGAGGGAGAGGCGGTTGATTCCCCCGAAGGAGAATCAGGTTGAGGCGCCCCAAAATCCCAATGAACAGAGGTTACATCAATCGGTTCGTCTCCGCGCATGACCGCTGCCGCTTTCATCACCGCCTGGACAGGTTTGAGATACCCCGTGCAGCGGCACAACACGCCCGCAATCGCCTCGCGGACTTCCGCTTCGCTGGGGTTCGGGTTTTTATCCAGCAGGCTTTTGGCGGCGAGGATTTGCGCGGGCGTGCAGTACCCGCACTGGATCGCGCCCGATTCGACAAATGCTTTTTGCAGGGGATGAAGACCATCGGTCTTTCTCCAGCCCTGTTCTGGGTGCTCGCCCAGCGCCTCGATCGTGGCGACGGCGTGACCCTCCGCCTGCGCCGCCAGCATCGAACCTGCGTTGACGGGTTTGCCATCGAGCAGAACCGTATCCGCGCCCGTCAACCCGTGCTCGTCACCGAACTTCACGCCGTGAAAACCCAATCCGCGCAGGGCGGCGAGCAGGGTCGTGGACGGGGGAGCGTCTATGGCGTGTTCCATTCCGTTGATTTTAAGGGTGATGTTCATTGGGGCTCCTTGTAGAACAAGTCTATAGACTTGTTCTACTTGTGCTACAACAGATTGGGATTGATGTAAGTATACGCCCAGTCTTGCCAGTTCTCAACCAATCCCGCCTTGACGGGGTTGTTAGCGATATACTCCAAAATTCGCGTAAACTCTTTATCATTCCGCACCACATGATCGTAACTTTCGTGCTGCCAGAATGCACCTTTACGCCCAAGTAATTTTGCGCAGGCATACCCTGTTCGCCCTTTGAGTAAACGCATGGTATGACTCACGGCGGTGTAGTGTTTTCCATCGCTTAATGGCGGCGGTTCAGGGATGTCCTGTTGATCTATCAACAGATGACAATGATTACTCATCACGCAATAGGCGTGTAAACGATAGTTGTCGGGATGCAGCGCACGGAGTTCGCGGGTGACAATTTCCGCAAATCGTGGTTCTGCCAGCCAGCGCGGACCATCCTTGGGATGATCAAGCAATGCGTCGAATCGAGCGAAGTGACGTTTTTGCGCTTTATAGCGTTCCTCAC
Organism: Chloroflexota bacterium; assembly: GCA_024434165.1. Classification (GTDB taxonomy): domain Bacteria; phylum Chloroflexota; class Anaerolineae; order Anaerolineales; family Villigracilaceae; genus Villigracilis. The sequence goes on from QMIW01000041.1 coordinate 14,298, forward strand.
GCAGTTCGTTCCCTTTGAATTTTCCAGATAGCGAGCGTTTTTTGTTCTCGTATTCCTCCTTTAGTTTTTTCCAAACCTCGACAGGCAGGCTTCCTGCCAGCCGAAAGGTGATGAAGTAGGTGGCGTTGGGAAGATGGTAGTGGGGGAGGTTACGCTGGAAGAATTCGCTCATAAGTTCGATTGCGCAGAGCAAGTCTATAGACTTGCTCTACTTACACCACCTTCGTCACCTTCAGCCCCACCCTCGACCCCTCCAGCGCAGACTGTGGACCCAGCACCACCACCGCGTCCGACTTCGCCACCTTTTCCAATACTTCGCCGAAAGCGATGAAATCTTCGCCGTTGGTGGAGAGAACTTCGTCGCGGTATTTCTGGCGGAAGGCGTCGTCGCGCCCTGTGATGTAGCGCATCATCGAAGTGTAGCCCTTCGCGTCGGGCAGTTGGTAGGCATCCAGGTCGCCGATGGCGGCGATGACGGCTTTCTTCAGTTCGTTTTCGTTCAGACGCGCAGAATCGAGCGATTTCAAGAACTCGGCGGCTTTGTCGTAATTTGCGAGCGTGTTATCCAGATTCGGGTCGCGGTAGGAGAGGAAACTGAACACGCCCGTCGCGTCGTCGAATTGGGCGAACGCGCCGTATGCGCCGCCCTGCACGCGGATTTTTTCCCACAGGTGAGTCATGCCCAAATATCCGACCACCACCATTGAAGAGCCATCCAATTCGTAGCCGTGATCGTACAGGTTTGCGCCCTTCGCCACGTAATTGACCTGCGCAGGAATCGCCAAGCCTTCTTTTTGGGTCGAAGGTCGAAAGTCGAAGGTCGAGAGTTGCGCATCTTTTACTGGCATGGCGAAGATGAAATTTTCCAAATGCGGCTGGAGGGTCTTCCAATTTGCAGCGTCGAGCGTCACGTTGCACAGCAGGGTCTTGCTGTTGATCAACGTCTCGCGCATGGTTTCCAGTTTCTTCAACACGCTCGCCCACTTTTTATCAATTTCAGCCGCCAGTTCGCGCAGCGCAAACAGATAACTGATTCCATGCGTCTGTTCGTTGACCCAGCCCGTGCCGCCAAACTGCGCGCGCAGGCGCATGTTCGCAAAGCGGTGTCCTGCAGGCGCCAGCCCAGACTCGAGTCCCGCTTTTTCCTCCAGCACGATTTGCTTGAACCGTTCCCTGTCGTCGAATTTTGCGGTGAGAAGGACATCGCGCAGGATGCCCAGCATCTCGTTGGCTTGACTCATCGTGGACTTGCCGCGAATCATCAGGTATGCGCGGCTCTCTCTTGACTTGTGGGTGGTCGCCGCGACCGCCGAGCCGTAGATTCCGCCCGTGCTTTTTCCGATCCGCTGCGAGAGTTTGACGTAGTCTTCGGCTTCGGTGCCCATCTCGAGCAGGGCGCGCGCGAAGATCTCCGTCAGCGGAATCAGTTCCTGCGGCATGGCGCGTAAATCGAAGGCAAGGTCGAGATAGACAATGCCGTTGGTGAAGAGGTCGTGATACAGGACCTTTGAATCCTGTACCTGGATTTCTTCGATGGGAATCGTCTTCACCTGCTTGTCGAGATCGTCCAAATCGAGGACGGGCAGTTTTGCCAACGCTTCGGGCGAGTCGGGGGTCTCCTGGCGCAGCCTGAGTTTTTCCGTGTTTTCGACATGCCTGCGGATGTCGTCGTCGCTCATGGTCTTTCTGGCAGAATCCAGCCTGGACTTTTCCTCCGTTTCGAGGCGTTGAGCCAGCTCCGAGTCAGGTTTGAAGCGGATGGTCGTCCTGTGATTGTTCTCCAGCAGGTAGGTCTGAATCATCTTTTCAAAATAGCGCGGGTCGTCTGCAAGCCGCTTCTTGACTTCGTTGAGCGGCGCTTCGAAGGCGAGCAGTTTGAAGGCGTCGTCATCGTGCAGCCAGGTGGTGAGCGCGCGGAGCATGATGGCAATGCCGCGCGGGAAGGCGCCTGTGTTGTTTTCGCGCAGGGCGAACTCGATGGTGTTGACGGATGCGGCAACGGTGTCGGGGTCTATGCCTTCGTTGACGAGTTTTTGCAATGTGTCGAAGATGAGCGTTTCGATTTTCCTGGCGTGGCGGGCGCGCGTGCCTTTGAGTCCCGTCGAGAAGATCATCTCGCGCAGTTCGGTTTCGAGACCGATGCCCGCAAGGTCTTCACCGAGACCCGAATCGGTGAGCGCTTTTTTGAGCGGCGAGGCGGGCGTGCCGATGAGCGCGTGCGCGAGGATTTGGAAACTCAAATTTAGCGCGGGGTCGGAGGTGTCGGGTAGTTTCCAGTTGACGGTGAGATAATGCTTTTTATCGAGGTCTTCGCCTTCGCTGGCGATGTAGGCGGTTTCGATTTTCTTCGGCTTCTTGAACGGCTTGGCAGGCGGCACCGCCGATTTGACTTTCTTCTTTTTGAACGGCTTGAGGTAGCCTTCCATCAGTTTGAGGCGTTTGTCGGCTTGGTCGTTGCCGTAGAAAAAGATGAACGCGTTGGAAGGGTGGTAGTAGGTCTCCCAAAAGGCGCGGAAGTTTTCGTAGGTCAGGTTCGTGATTTCGGCAGGGTCGCCGCCCGAATCCACACCGTAGATGTGTTTGGGGAAGAGCGACTGTTGAATGGTGCGCGCGAGCAGGTTTTCGGGCGAGGAATATGCGCCTTTCATTTCGTTGAAGACCACGCCCTTGTATGCCAGCGGCGCGGCGGGATCGTTGATCTCGTAATGCCAGCCTTCCTGCATGAGCGTCTGCTCGCTGATGAGCGGATGAAAGACCGCGTCAATATAGACGTCAATCAGGTTGTAGAAATCCTTTTCGTTCTGGCTCGCCACAGGGTAGCAGGTTTTGTCGGGATAGGTAAAGGCGTTGACAAACGTCGCCAGCGAGCCTTTGAGCAATTCCACGAACGGTTCCTTGACGGGGTATTTCTCCGAGCCGTTCAGCACGGAATGTTCGAGGATGTGCGCGACGCCCGTCGAGTCTTTGGGCGTGGTGCGGAAGGTGATGCTGAATACCTTGTTCTCGTCGTCGTTGATGACGGAGAGCAGGCGCGCGCCCGTGCGTTTGTGTTCGTACAACCGCACAAGGGAGTTGATTTCGGGAATTTGTTGTTCTTTGATAAGGGTGAAGGATTTGGACATGGTTCTCCTGCGGGGTCGAAGGTTATGACTTTTGACCTTTGACTTTCGACGCTCTAAATTTTTCTCTCAACTCGTTGATGGACTTAAGTTTACCGCGTTCTGCGTACAACCACATCTCCCAGCCGTTGGCGGGCGCGTCGGATAATTCTCTGGCTACCGCGTGAATCGAACCGACCAGTTTGCCGCATTGGATGTGTCCGTTGGCGAGGATGACCGCTTCGCGTTTGCCTTTGACGTAATGGAGTTTTTGCCCAGGCTTGAGCCAGCCGTTTTCCACCAACGCCCCAAACGGGACGCGAGCCTGATTCTGTTTCTCAGGCAGTTCCAACGCCTCGGCGGGAGCAGGCGTAACCGCGTCAATCCGTTTTTGAGCGGCTTTGATGTATTTCTTCTCGCGTTCGATTCCGATGAAGTTGCGTCCGAGTCTTTTGGCGACGGCTCCCGTTGTGCCGCTGCCGAAAAAGGGATCGAGAATCACACCTCCAGGCTGGGTGCTGGAGAGGATGATTCGGTACAGGAGGGCTTCAGGTTTCTGGGTGGGGTGAGCCTTCGTCCCGTTGGTTTTGAGGCGTTCTTTTCCCGTTGCCAGCGGAATGACCCATTCGCTGCGCATTTGCAGGTCGTCGTTCAGGGCTTTCATCGTCTTGTGGTTGAAGGTGTATTTCGCGCCTTTTTCCTTTTGCGCCCAGAGCAGGGTTTCATGCGCGTTGGTGAAGCGTACGCCGCGAAAGTTGGGCATGGGATTCACTTTTATCCAGATCACGTCGTTGAGAATCCAAAAGCCCAAATCCTGCATGATTGCGCCGACGCGGTAAATGTTGTGATACGAACCGATGACCCAGAGCGTGCCCGTATCTTTCAGAATCCGCCGCACTGCGCGCAGCCAATTGCAGGTGAACTCATCGTATTCGGCAAAACTCGAAAACTTGTCCCACCTGTGATTGACCGCATCCACTTTGCTCAGATTCGGGCGGTACAGGTCGTTTTGCAATTGCAGGTTGTAGGGCGGGTCGGCAAAGACCAAATCCACCGATTTTTCGGGCAGGGAATTGAGAATCTCGATGCAATCGCCTTGCAGGATGCGGTTGAGGGGAAGGTGCATTGCTTATCTCAAAAAATGTGCGATGAGATTGTGGAAGTTTGGGAAAAAGGGGAAAGGGAGGGGAATGATGTCCACAACAGAAATTATACCCTCCTCGGACTCGCTTAACATCCCCCGTTATCTAACAGGAATTCACCTTCAAATATAGGCGGCGCCCGCCCTGCCTGCGTCGCTTGCAGCCAGCGTAATATCCAACTTCACCCGCGCATGAGACTCAGGTAGACGGTGTTGCTGCGGCTGCTGTACCCTGCGCGGATCAACTTCGCGTTGACAAGGTATTCATCCAGCATGATGGTCCGCCCGTCGTCCCCGATCTTCTCGATGGCGCTGGTCTTTCCGTTGGGGATGCAGATCACCGTCACTTGATCGTCGGCGGTGATTCCATTTCGGGCAAAGTTTTCGACGATGCGCTGGAGGATGGCTTTTTCTTCAGATTGCATGGTGATTTCCTTAATCGGCATGTTTGGATAACAATTTTTGGAGTTCGATCTCCGCGTCCTGCGGGGTGATCGAAAAGATAAAACTCCATTCCCCGATCAGCGTTTTTTGAACGCGCCGCATGAGGTCGCGGTCGTATTCGCTCCAGGTACGGTGTTTGCGAAGAGCCGAAAGATCGCGGATCACCCTGCAAAGCGTCTCGGCTTTACCGTCTTTGAGAAGTTCCAGCAAATGTTGGTTGCGTTGACGGCGGTCGGTGGGCAGGGTTTCTGGCGGACTCGCGAGCGTATCCAGCAATGTGCGAAATTCCGATCGGCTTGTCGGGCTGCGCAGCCGTTTTCCCAGGTTTTCATCGGCAGGCACCCAGATGGTCAGGTCGGAGATTTGCACCATGTAATAAGGAATATTCTGCTCCCCAAATGAGCGGTCTTCGATGCTTTTTACCTGCCCCACCCCATGCGTGCAATGGACAACCCAGTCGCCTGGTTGAAAATCCATGAAAATCTCCCTGGCGCATTGCCAAAAAAGAAAAACGCCAGCCTGACAAAAGGACTGGCGCTTGGACACGGTCAATCTGTTATGCAAAATCATTATATCACCAAAGGCGTTGATACTTTGTTTAACCCGCGTTGCTGCCTTGGTTTCAAGAGGCTTCCCTCGCCCCAAACAAGGTTATATATTCTGGGATGACTTCCCCCTCTCCAGATGGGAGAGGGCAGGGTGAGGGCTTTGGGCGGGGAACCTAGAAAATCTATTGGAAGGTGGCAACTTGAGTTTTGTTTAAATTTGCGTGGCTGCGCGCGATGCGATACCTTACTTTATCTTCAGCACGATCTTCCCAAACTGCCTGCCGCGTTCGTAATGCTCGTACGCCTCGCGCGCCTGCTCCAGCGGATAGACCGAATCCACAATCGGCGTCAGTTTGCCGCTGAAGACCTGTTCCATCATCTCGCGGAAATCGTGCAGGCTGCCCATGGTCGAGCCGATGTGCGTTTGTTCGTTCCAAAACAGCAGGGAGAGATTGGTGACGGCTTCGCGTCCCGTTGTGCGCCCGTAGGTGACGATGCGCCCGCCTTTGCGCAGGATTTTCTGGCTGTCGAGCCACGTCAGCGCGCCGACGTTCTCCACCACCACATCCACGCCGCGCCCGTCGGTGAGGCGGCGCACTTCTTCAAACGGATTGCCTTCGCTGCGGTTGACGGCGAAATCCGCGCCCGCCTGACGCGCCCGCTCCATTTTTTCCGCGGAACTGGTGACGGCATAGACTCGCGCCCCCAGCATGTGACAGATTTGAAGCGCCGCCGCTGCCACGCCGCCGCTTGCTCCCAATACCAGAACCTTTTCTCCCTTTTGAATTTTCGCGCGCGTGACGACGGCTCTCCACGCGGTTTGATACGCCAGCGGAGCCGCCGCCGCAGTGACAAAGTCGAAGCCTGCGGGCATGCGCATGAGTTTATCGGCGTTGACGGCAATATATTCCGCATTGCCGCCGTATCCGTTCGAGCCGAGGATGTCGTAGTCGTCGCACAAGGTCACTTCGCCGCGCAGGCAATGCTCGCACTTCTCGCAGGATAGCGACGGGTTGACCGCGACCGCATCGCCCACCGACCAGCCTTTCACATCGGGCGCGAGTTCGGCGATGACGCCCGAAATGTCCGAGCCTGTCCACATGGGGAAGCGATAACTTTCGTCGGCGGGACCGTGCAGCGCCCACAACTCCAGGTGGTTGAACGCGCTGGCGTGAACTTGAATCAACGCCTGCCCAGGTCCGATTTTTGGATCGGGCACATCGGCGATTTGGATTTTGGAGGAATCTCCACATTCGTAAAAGACGGCGGCTTTCATCGGTAAATATCCTCTTCATCCTCCACCGCAGGCGGCGGAGAGGCGAGGTCGTAATTCCATACGCCGCTCTCTTTCATCGCCAAGGCGACGTCATACGGTGTGGGTTGGAATTGGTAATTCTGTTTCTCCAGAAATTCGAGGATCAGTTTATGCGGCGGTCTTTCGACCTTGAAACTTTTCTGGACGCGGTTGAGAAAGTATTTGGCGCTTTCGTTCGAGATTTGAAATATCCGCGCGATCTCTTCGAAGGGCTTGATTTTGTCCTTCATTTCAAGGCTTCCAGCGCGCGCCTCGCCAGCACGGACGCCATTTCCATGCGGTATTCGGCGGAGGTCCACTCGTCGCCGGCTTCGTGACAGGCGTTGCGGGCGGCTTCCTGAATCCCTTCGGCTTCGGTGCCATCCATGGCGAGCGCGGGCGATTTGCCAAAACCTCCGAGCGCCAACCGCGTGCGGCCCGAGTTCCATTGCGCCAGCGCCGCGCAGACGATGGGTTTATCTGACGGCGTGCGGGAGACGTATTCAAAAGCAAATTTCACATGGAGCGGAATGGTGATTTGCGTAATCAATCCCTTTGGTCGAGTGAGCAAATACTCTCCCGCACCGATCACCGACGACTGATTACTGACCCCTGATGACTGATTGCTGATCACTGTGATCTTCGCGTCCAATGCCAGCAGTGCCGTTGTAAAAGTCGAGCGTCCGTCACATGCCGCAATCGTGCCTGCAACTGTCGCCACATTGCGGAGATTCAACGGCGCTTCGAGTTTGAGCGCGGTTTTCAGCGCAGCGGGGCAATGCTCGGAATCAAGCAGCGCCTGCAGGGTGCAGGTCGCGCCGATTTGCAAATCATTGCCGCTGACGCTGAGCGAATCCAGCCCAAGGGCTTGTAAATCCACAACGGCGACAGGATCAGCCGCCGCCTTGGAAAGAAACGTCCCGCCTCCGAGGGGGACGGTATTCGGTTGAGTCAGAAGCGAGAGGGCTTCGTCCAATGTTCGGGGTCGGTGATAGGTTGAAATCATGCAGTGCCTCCGTGATGCGTTGATTATACCCAGCGCAGCCGCGATGGAGGGAAATTCGATTTGTATTGGGTCTCAGGGAGACGGCAGGGTCATTTTGAAGCGGAGCGCCAGGAGGCGCATTGCGAAGATGGTGACCGTGCCGATGAAGGAGGCAAGCAGGGTGTTGACATGGAAGGCGGTCAGCAGGATGAATAAGGAAGTCCCTGCAAGGGAGCAGGTGGCGTAGAGTTCGCTGCTCTGCCCAAAAACATTGGGGATGCGGACGCAAAGCAGGTCGCGCAGTACGCCGCCGAAGATGCCGGTGACCACGCCCATGAGGATTGCCACAATGGGGGAGAGCTGCAATTGCAGGGTGTATGTGGCGCCGAGTATGCTGAAGATGCCCAGCCCAATGGCATCTGCGGTCGTGAGCAATGAATTCGGGATTCGGTTCAGGCGGTAGAAGGAAATGACCGCCACGATGAAGGCGGCAACGGTCAACCCCGGGTCGTTGACCCAGAAAACGGGCGTGCGTCCCAGCAGCAGGTCGCGCACCGTGCCGCCGCCAAAAGCGGTGACATAGGCGATGGTGGTCGCGCCGACGATGTCCATTTGGTATTTGCGCGCTTCGAGCGCGCCGGAAACCGCCGAAGCAATGACTGCGACGTAGGTCAGGATCAAAAGAAGGTTATCCATAAAAATAACACCGTCCTCACAAGAGGGCGGTGTTATTGTACTAAGATTTTCAATGCTATCCCGGCGGGCTCGTTTCCTGTATTTCCGGCAGGAGAAAGTCCTGCGTGAGCGCCTGGACGAGGATTTCGAATTCCTCGCCGCCGCTGTACCGACCGGTGAATCGCCACACCGGTTGGATGTAAAGCGGCTCGGGATTCTGACCGGGTACGGTATAACGCGGGTTGGGGACGTAATACACGAGTTCAACTTTATCTATCGTGGCAGTAATGGTGGTGTTGGGCGCATAGGGCTGGTCGGGAATGACCATCGGCTCGGCGGCGTGTGAGACGTACTCCATTTCCAGCCCGGAGATCGGGTCAATGACCATGCCTGTGCCGTACATTCGCAGAACGGGATAGCCGCCGTAGGTCTCTTCCGGGATTGCCAGCCCTTCGATGAACAACAGTTCGCCTTCCGGCATGCCAATGTCATCGGTGACCGAACCGCCGGGATACACAAGCGCATAGGATTTTTCATCTTCCGTGATGAAGATGAGGAATCGCTCTCCATTAACCGTCACAGGCTGCGTTCTGCCTTTCAACACCTGGAACGTGAGACCCGGGAACGGAACCTCAAAACGTTCGACTTTCGCCACAGGCACCCCGTTTTCGTTGAGGCGCTCCACGACCCCCCAGATTTCGATGGGCAGGTTGTTGTAATCCTTCAGTTCCTCCAGCCCCGCGCCTTCCAGTTCCAGGTACGGAAACTCGGTGAAGGCTTTGTCGGGGATGAATGTGTATTCCGAGCGGCTGCTCCCGTCGCTTTGGGTGTAGATGGTCACACTGACGATGCCGCGCAGCGCCTCGAACGGCTGCGGCGAGAACTCCGCTTCAGGCGTGACCGGGTCGGGGGTCGGCGGGAAGGGAACCGGTACGCCGCTGACGTTGATCTTATAAAAACCGCCGCCGCCCCCGCCGCCACCGCCTCCGCCGCCCTGGGTGCGTGTGTCAATGGATTGCCATTCGAAAGTCTCGCCGCGCGTCACGCCGACAAGGTACAAGTTCTCGGCGGGCAATGGAATATCGGCGGGGAAATCCGGCAGGAGCAGCCTGGGTCCTTCGGTTACTGTGATGAAGACCTGATCGCCCTCCCGCTCGACCCTGCCTTGAATGCCTTCCTGAAAGCCGTCATAGGCTTTCCACGATTCCAGGACGAACGTTTTTATCCCGTTCTCTTCGCGGAATGAACCGGTCGCTTCCACGAACGTTTTTTCGATCCCAGGCGGAACGTCCGCTGTGTTGCCTGTGACCGTGAAACCGTCCAGGGTGACGAGCGGCGCGCCGCCGTCAACGGATCTTCCGGTGGAAGCCAGCCAGCCGAAGACAGTGATGCTTCGATCCAGCGGGCGCGGGCGCGGCCAGAACTGCACCTGAGTCGAACTGCCTGCATTCATGCTTTCCACGATTCCGTAAAACGTATCGTCGGCAAGCAATCGTTGGAATGCTTCTTCCGCGCTGATGATGGATGCCGCCGCCGCTTCGTCGTAGCCGAGCAGACCGGCGTCCACCGCGAGCAGACCGTTCTCGTTGAAGAGGAACAGGAGCCCGCTGGCGTTGAAATATCCAACCCGCAGGGGCAAACCATCGGGGGTGAGCGGCACAGCAAAATACCCGTTGTAAAGTTCGGAGAATTCCACCGTATAGTCGAAATCGAACCCGTAGGTCTGCATGAACTCGCGGATGACCGCTTCGGCATTTTCATTTCGGACAAAGAACGGGTTGTTGTTCCAGGCGGTGCGGTCCAGGACGTAATGGAAATACCTGTCCGAGCGGATGCGCAATTGCCGGTTGCCGTCTGTTGCGAGAAACTCCGTGGCGCCGGGCAGTTCGCCGGAGACCTCGTAAATCTCTCCGTTCATGTCGAAGCGTTCTGCGAGCGTGCGCGCATCCTCCACTGTGGCGGGGATTTCCGCCCGTGTCTGGTAGATCTTCACCTCCGGCGGCGTTTCCGGCATGGGCGCTTCGAGGTAAAGGGTTGTGCCGCGCCAGTCGTATCCGCCTTCCTGTGGAATGGGCGTCGCAACTTCCGTCACGGGGAGTTTCAGCGTCATTCCCGCGAAGAGCGTGCATTCCTGCAAGCCGTTCAACGCCATGAGTTCCGTAACGGTGATGTGATGGCGGTCTGCCAGCATGGCGCAGGTATCGCCCGCCTGCACTTCATACTCGAAGGTTTCTTCAGTGGTGATGGATTGGGTCGGCTCGAGCACGGGCGCCTCTTCGCCAAAAACCACCTCGGTCACAAATGTAAGGGACGACTCGCCGATGCGCGCGGTCACTTCCCAACAGCCGGTGGTGGGGAAGATGAGCGCGATGATCTGAAGTCCGCTGTCGCCGTAGCCGTCGCTCAGGAATGAGCGCAAAGGCTCGGCGTCGGCATCGAGGCGGCGGCCTTCGATGCTCAAAGCGCCCTCCACGCCGCGGTAAATGAGCCACTTCATCGCATACGACCCATCCGGTTCGATATTGTCATCCTGCATTACCACTTTGCCATCGGGCCAGAGTGTTGTCCATATCTCGCCGTTGCCGTAGGAATATGGGTCTTCTTCCATTCCCGGTGGAATGCTTCCATTCGGCAGTGTGACCGGGCAGGAAAATTCCCCGCCTGTGGCTGTTCCATTTTGCATCTCGACCGATTGGAAGATCCACAGCATGAAAACGACCAACGCACCAAAGACACCCAAACTGGAAAGCGCAGGCAGCAAGCCCTTGAAATTCCACATAAAGCCGGCGCGCGGTTTATGCGCCTTGCGGAGCTTTTCCTCCAACTCCGCTTTGAACATCAGGTTGGGTTGTACCTGTTCGGCGGTTTCTTCCAGTAAAGTTTCGATCTTTTTGTTTTTCTCAAATTCGTTCATTCTTCCACCTCCATTCTCAGGGAGGTTCGCTCACGCAAATCCTGCAATCCGCGTGAGACGAGCATTTTCACCGAAGCCTCGCTTCTCTTCATCACGCTTGCGGCTTCGCCGTTGGACAGCCCGCCGAAGTAAATCAAAATGATCGCCTCGGCGCGTTCGGGAGTAATCTGCCTGAGCGCAAGGGAAATGGACTCGAGCCGGAGGCGCTGCATTGCCGCCTTGTCGGTGGGCAGGACTGGGTTGGGATAATGAAGCGCATCTTCCAGCGGGACCTCGCGTCTTTTCCCGCGCAGGTGCATGAGTTTCTTTCTGGAGGCGATTCCCATCAGCCATGCCGCAAAGGAACCGCTCCCGCGGTACGAACGGATGCCCTCCAGCGCCGCCATGAACGTTTGCGATGTGAGGTCTTCGGCGTCTTTCACGTTGCCGGTATGCGCCATGTGATAGCGATAGACGCGGGTCACGTTCTGGCGGTAGAGCTCTGCGAACGCATCGGCATCCGCCGCCGCCCGCTGCGCCAGGTCTGTCTCATCCATTTCTTTGATTTCCATCTTCATAAGGGTGGTCATAAACCTCCTGCGTGATGTGCGCGCGTATATAAGTTGCAGGAGGGGCAAAATCGTAACAGGCAAAAAAAGACCATGAGCCACATAAAACGTGGATGGTCTGCGGGTTCAGGGTCTGGCGCGGCTCAATCCGGGTAAACCTTCCAGCCCAGTTCGTCCAGCCGCGATGTATCGAATTGTTCCTTCGGTACGTCAATGTGCATGCCCGTGCCTTCCGCGAGCAGTTCGTCCGTCTCGGCATCGTAAATGCCCGCCCATGCCTCGGCGATTTTGCCTTTGGTCCTGCCTGCCCTGCCGACGATCCTCAACATCCTCCCGATGGGCACGTTCCTGCGGTATTTCACTTCCAGTTTCCCCGTGAACATGAAGCGCGGATTTTGCGGGTCGCTGCCCATGTGCGCGCGTCCTGAAATCTCATCAATGATCGCCGCGACGATTCCCCCGTGCAGCACGCCGGGGTAGCCTTGAAAATGCTCCGGCGCAATGTACTGCGATTCGACCACGCCCGGCTCCGTTTCATAAATATGCAAATGCAGACCGATGGGATTTTCCAATCCACAAATAAAGCAGTGACGCGAATTGGGTTGTTTGATTTTGGACATGCGCGGATTATACTCTGGACATGACTCCCCAAAAAATTTTCATCACCCGCCTCATCCCGGACGCCGGGCTGGACCTCGTCAAAAAACATTTCCCTGCGCTGGAAGTCTGGACTCACGACCTCCCGCCGCCGCGCGAACAACTGCTCGAAAAAGTGCGCGGCGTGGACGGCTTGCTCTGCCTGCTGACCGAACGCATTGACGCCGAACTGATGGATGCCATCGGTCCACAGGTGAAGGTCATCAGCAGCATGTCCGTCGGTGTGGATCACGTTGACCTTGCCGAAGCCACCCGGCGCAGAATTCCCATCGGCAACACGCCCGGCGTGCTGACCGATGCCACCGCCGACCAAACCTTTGCGCTCCTGCTTGCCGCCGCGCGCCGCCTGGTGGAAGGCGTGGACTACATCCGCGCAGGCAAATGGGTGACATGGCACCCATCTCTTTTGCTCGGCGCAGACCTGACCGGTTCCACGCTGGGGATCATCGGCTTTGGGCGGATCGGACAGGCGGCTGCCAAACGCGCACAGGGATTCGACATGCGCGTCATCTATTACGACCCCGCCGCCCAGCCCGCCTATGGCGCGCAGCCCGTTGACCTGGATACGCTCCTGCGCGATTCGGACTTTGTCTCCATCCACGTGCCGCTCACGAACGAGACGCGCCATCTGGTCAATGCAGGTTTTCTCTCGAAGATGAAACCGAACGCTGTCCTGGTCAACACCGCGCGCGGCGGCGTGCTGGATCAATCCGCGCTGTACGATGCCTTGAAAGCGAAGCGAATCTTCGCCGCCGCGCTGGACGTGACCGACCCCGAACCGCTGCCGATGGATTCCCCGCTGCTCGAGCTGGAGAACTGCGTTATCGTTCCCCACCTTGGCTCTGCCAGCAGGCGCACACGCAGTCAAATGTCCCTGCTTGCGGCGCAGAATTTAATCGCAGGTTTGAAGGGCGAACGCCTGCTCCACTGTGCCAACCCGGAAGTGTACGGTTGATGTCATTACGGGAAGCGGCGCTCTGCGCCGCGACGAAGCAATCTGGAAATAAATGACTCATGATACTCAGTTTACTCGTACCGCAGCAGCTTGTCCCCGTAGGGGATTCATCTTGCTCTGCAAAGGCGAGATGAATCTCGCGGTACCGCATAAGGTGAGTAAATGAGATTTCTTTGAACGAAAAAAACACCGTACTCGCAAGGACATCGCTTACTTCTCCCCCCAGTGAATTGCGATTGTCCCAAACATCAATCGTTTGAAGTTCACCCGCCGAAACCCCACCGCCACCATGCGCACGGATAGTTCCTCGGCGGTCAGGAAATTCTCGGTGGTATCGGGCAGGTATTTGTAGGCGTCGCGCACGCCGGAGAGCAGTCCGCCGAGCGCGGGAATCACAACGTGCATGTGGAATTTGATGAACGGCGAGAGAAGATTTTTCTTCGGGCGCGTGGTATCGAGGATGACGATCCGCCCGCCGGGTTTGAGCGCGCGGTGCTGTTCCTTCAAGGCTTGTTGAACGTCGGTGACGTTGCGCATCAGGAAACCGGAGACCACCGCGTCGAAGGTCTTTTCTTTGAACGGCAGGTTGAGCGCATCGGCGGAGGAAAAATTCAGGCTGCCGTTCTTTTTGCCGGCGCGCATCATTTCCAGCGTAAAGTCGGCTGCGGTCACGCGGGCTTGCGGGAACTGCGTCAGTGCCTCGCGGGCTAAATCGCCGGTGCCCGTTCCGAGGTCCAATAAGGAAGCGTGCGGGCGCAAACGCGCCAGGTGAATGACCTCCTTCCTCCAGCGGATGTCCTGCCCGCCGGTCATGAGTCGGTTCATCAGATCGTAGCGGTGCGCGATTCTTGCGAACATGGATTGGACATATTGGGCGCGTTCCCGCCCGGTCAATTGTGTCATGAGGGTCTCCTGAATTTCTCGATTATACCCAGCGCGGGCAGGCAGAAACGCATGTTATACTGCGGGCTTCATGAACGATAGACCGACTTTCCTTCAAGCGTGGTGGCTGGCAATTCGTCCGCGCACCCTGCCTGCCGCGGCTTCGGGTGTGACGATGGGCAGCGCGCTCGCATGGCAGGATGGTTCGTTTCAACCCCTGCCCGCGCTGGCTTGTTTATTGATCGCATTGCTCTTGCAGATCGGAAGCAATGTTGCCAACGATGTCTTTGACTTCGAACGCGGTGCGGATACCGCCGAACGGCTGGGACCCGTGCGCGTGACTCAGGCGGGATTTTTGACCCCGGCACAGGTCAAGCGCGGACTGTTCGTGATCTTTGGGCTGGCGGCGCTGCTTGGCTTGTATCTTGCCGCGCTTCGCGGCTGGACCGTGATTCTGATCGGCGTTGCGGCGATTCTCTCCGCCATCGCCTATACCGGCGGTCCGTTCCCGCTGGGGTATCACGGCTTGGGGGATGTGTTCGTCTTTATTTTCTTCGGTCTTGCCGCAGCCGCCGGGACGTATTTCGTGCAGGTCGGTTCGGTCAGCGCGGCGGCGTGGTGGATGTCCGTTCCCGTCGGTTTGATCGTGACGGCGATTTTGGTGGTCAATAATTTGCGCGACCTCGAAAACGACCGCAAAGCGGGGAAACACACACTGGCGGTTTTGCTCGGCGCGCGCGGCTCGAAAGTGGAATACACCCTTTTGATGGGCGCCGCGTATTTGCTCGTGCCGGTTTTCATTCTGGCGAAAATCATCCCGGCGGGCGGGATGCTGACGTGGCTTTCCCTGCCGTTCGCGTTTCGCGCCCTGCACGCCGTCCTCACCCAAACCGGACGCCCCCTCAACGCCGCCCTGGCAGGGACGGGGCAGACGGCTTTGTTGTTCAGCGTATTTTTCTGGGTTGGGTTACTGTTTTGACCATAGACCATTGACCGCAGACCGTGAACAAACGACTGGTGTCTGCATTTGCTTTCTCAATCGTCCATCGTCCATCGTCCGTCGTCTAACCAACAAACTTCCACCTGCACCATTTCCGCTCCAGCCAGTCAACGGTGAAATACATTCCCAGCCCCAGCAAACTCATGGCGATGACACCCGCATACATGGACGGGTAATCCAACAATGTGCTGCCTTTGTAGTAGATGTAATATCCCAGCCCGTATTTTGTCGCCGAAAGTTCTGTAATATACAACACCGCCACCGCCGTGCCGATGGATTGTCTCAATGCGGTCAGGATGGCGGGTAAACTGGCAGGCAGATATACAAAACGAAAGAGCGCCCGCCTGCCCGCGCCGAGGCTTTGCAGGCTTTGAATCAATTGCGGGGCGATGCCGCTTGCCTGGTCGCGGACGAGCACCACGATTTGAAAGAATAAAATCAAAAACATGATGGCGATCTTTGCCGCATCGCCGATGCCCAGGAACAGGATGACCACCGGCACAAAGACCACCTTGGGAATGGGATACAGCAAATAAATGACGGGGGAGAAAAACCGATTCAAACTCCTTGACCCGCCGATGATCAACCCAGCCGGAGCCGCCGCCAGCACCGAGAGCGCCATCCCCGCCGTGACCCGCCACAGACTGACCGCGAAATGAGTCAGAAGTCCGTCCGGCAATTCCTCGAAGAAAACGATCAGCACGGTCAGCGGCGTGGGCAGGATGGGCATGTTCACGATCATTGCCGCAGCCTGCCAGAGCGCGGTCAACGCCAGAGCCGCGAGGAGAACATCGCGCTGTTTCATGCGGAAACGTTCCTTCCCTGCATTTCGACCCACAACCGTTCGCGCATCGCGTGAAATTCGGCGCTGTTGCGGTATCCGTGCGTGCCTGCGTTTGGATTTTCGAAAACCTGCGCAGTACGGTTGGGCGGCGCGTCGAGCAGGAGAATCTTTTTCCCAAGCATGGCGGCTTCTTCAATGGCATGTGTGACGATGATCAGGGTGATATTTTGCTCCATGCAAAGCGCGAGCGTCAGGGTTTGCAGGTCTTCGCGGGTGACGGCGTCGAGCGAGGAGAACGGCTCGTCCATCAAAAGCAGATCCGGTTCGAGGACAAGGGTGCGGGCGATGGCAGTGCGCTGGCGCTGCCCGCCGGAGAGTTGAGCGGGAAATTTATCCGCCGCTTCGTCCAACCCCAGGCGCCGAATCCAAACGCCGGCGTTGTTGTCTTTGGCGGTGAAGTTCGCCGGCGAGTGTTTGCCGTCTGGTCCGTAAAAGCCGCGGACCTTCACGCCCAGCGCGACGTTATCCCGAACCGTCGCCCAGGGGAGCAAGCCGTAATCCTGAAGAATCAGACCGCTGCGCGGACGCGGACGGACGATGCGTTCACCGTCTATTCGCACTTCGCCTGCGGCGGGCTGCCTCAAACCAGCCAGCAGGTAAAGCAGGGTGGTCTTGCCGCAGCCCGATGGACCGAGAATCGCCCACGTCTCGCCGCGTGAAATATTCCAGTTGAAACCCTGGAAGAGCGGCGGGTGATTGGGGTATTCGAAAGTGAGCGATTGGATGTTTATCATGATAAGAGACCTGACGGGTTTCCAAAAACCCGTCAGGTCTGGAAGGCTGATTACGGCAGAAGCGACCCATTGACCGAGTCGGCGTAACTCACATCCAGGGTCAAAATTCCCTTTTCCTTGAGCCATGCGAGTCCGTCGTTCCATTCTTCTTCGGTGGGCACAGCGCCGGCGGGGAAGGGCGGCACCTTAAAGGTTTCCAGCAATGGCGGGGGCACAAGTCCCTTGTCGCTCAACAATGTGGTGTACCGGGTCGGATCAGCGTTGATGAGCGCGGCTGCTTCTTCGATTGCGGCAAGGAAGGCGCTCACCGCGGCAGGGTTTGCATCCACAACCTCCTTGCGGAAGGAATAGATGCTGAACCCATATTCCGGGTGCTGCGAGTCATCGAGCACCTTCACAGCGCCCTGGCTCACCGCCAGCGAAGCGAGCGGGTCGGGCAGCACCCCGGCGGCGAGTTCACCGGAGCCAAGCAGCGCCATGCGGTCGGGAATCTTTGGCACAGCGACGGTCTTGATTTCATCGGCGGTCAACCCCTCGGCTTGCAGCAGGCGTTCGGTCACATATTCGATCACGGTTCCCTGCGAAACGCCGATCTCCACGCCCTTCAAGCCCTGCGCGCCGGTGATGCCGCTCTGCGCAGAAGCGAGGATGAAAAAATGCCCGAAGCCTTCCGCCGGGCGCAGGGCATAACGCACGGCTTGCATCTGCACGGCGTCTTTGTTGAAAAGCATCACCGAAAGCGTTTCGTTGATGGTGCCGTCTGCCTGGCTTGCCGCGAGCAGTTGGTCGCGCTCCGGCGCAGATGCAACGGGCACGAGTTCGACCGTCACGCCGTGCCTGGCAAACAGCCCTTCAGCCTCGGCAACATACATCGGCAGCGTGTCAATGATGGGCAGGACGGCGATTCTTAACGTACCGACATTTTCAACCGCCGCTTCTGTGGCGGCGGGCGCTTCGGTCTGGACCTCGGAGACTGCTTCGGTTTCAGCAGCCTCCGCCGCCGGGACGGCGGGCTGGCAAGCCGCGAGCGCAAGGCTCAAGGCAGCGACAAGAAAGAACAGGGGACGTGCTATTCGCATGAATTTTTCTCCTTTTTTTGAGGATAGACGACTGATCGTTGACCATGGATTTCATCGTCCATCGTCTGCGGTCTATCGCCCGTTAGATTTTTTCTTCGGGTACCCCAATCGAACGCGCCAAAAATTTTCTCAACTCCGGCAGTGTCTCCTCGAGCGGGGGCGAGCCGGCGTAGATCCAGTGAGTGACGATCTCATTCAGCGCGCCGACCCAGGCGCGGGCGGCGAGGTCCGCTTTCAGCGGGGGAATGCTTCCTTCCGCGGCAGCGGCTTCCAGTCTGGTTTGAACGAGGCGCGTCAGGCGGTCATTGATGGCGCGGCGGCGATCCTCGAAGACGGCTCCCAGTCCAACTGCTTGTACGAGCGCGATCTTTGCCAATCCGCGATACTGGCTGAACAAACCAAGACTTGCGCGCAGGGCAGCATCCATTTGTTGAAGCCCGTGCGCTTCGCTTTGCATGGCTTCGGTCAATTTGCTTTCGAGCAGGTCTGCAAAGGTGTCGCTCAAGGCGATGAAAATATCCTGCTTGCTGGGGAAGTAAAAATAGAACGCGCCCTTGGAGGTTTGCGCTTCGCCGACGATGTCATCCACCTTGGCGTCGTGATAGCCCTTGGTGGCAAATACCTTCACCGCCGCTTCAAGGATGCGGATGCGGGTCTCTTGCGTGGATTCCGGGTCGTTTTTGCTCATAATATTGCGCGTAGTGACGAAATAAGCCGTCATTGCCAGTAGACTGACCAGTCAGTTTGTGTGGGCGAAGAATAGCACGGGCAAAAATCATGGGCAAGGTGACGAATCTCACCATTGCAGATGTGAATCCTCCTTTTTAATTTGGGCAGATGTGAACCCGCCCTGCTTGCTCTCGGCGGCGTCCCCGCCGCCGAGGACGGCAACTGAAGCGTTATGGCTATCTTTGGAATGATGGAAGCGGCGGGTTGCAAACCCGCCCTGCAACGTATATAACTCAAGTTGCCACCTTCCAATAGATTTTCTAGGTTCCCCGCCCAAAGCCCTCACCCTGCCCTCTCCCATCGGGAGGGGGGAAGTCATCCCAGAATATATGACCTTGTTTGGGGTGAGGGAAGCCTCTTGAAACCAAGGCAGCAACTCGGGTTATATATTAAAAATCCCCGCCAAAATGACGGGGATTTGGTAGTGGGTTTGCGTAAATGCAGCGCGAGATACTATCTCGCGCTGCATCATTTATTTTGATCCATCACCGGGGAGTTTACTCTGGGTTTGGTCAGGCTTGGGCGAAGGTGTCAATCAGCAGTTTGAAATTGCCGCCTACGGGGTAGAGAATGGGGCAGGTGCAGCCGCGCTTCTTGTACTCTTCCACTTTGGCTTTCGCTTCGGCGGGCGTGCCGGAGGCGGTGATCTTGTGAACGAGATCATCGGGCACGAGGTTCTTTGCCTTCATCACCTGTTCCTTTGTGGCGGGCCACCCCAAAATGGATTGAATCTCCTGCACCACTTCGGTGGAGACGTTCGACGCTTTGGCGATGTGCGGTTGTTGGGCAATGTACTGGCAGAGGAGCATCTTGGTGTAGTCAATGGCTTTGTCGTGGTCTTCATCCACCGAGCAGACGATCAACTGCGGGCGGTCGAAGTCCTCCATTTTGCGCCCCGATTTCTTCAAGCCCTTCTCCAGCAGTTCCATCGCGCGGTCGTTGTATTCCGGGGCGACGCAGTAATTGAGCACCGCGCCGTCTGCCACCTCGCCGGTCAGTTCCATCATCTGGTCGCCGGTTGCGCCAATCATAATGGGCACGTTGCGCGGCTCGCGCCGACCATAGACCACGTCCAATTCGATGCCGTTGACGTGGATGAACTCGCCTTCGAATGTGACGCGCTCCATGTTGAGCAGTTTCTTCATCACCAGGACCGTTTCCTTCATGGCGGTCAGCGGCTTCTTGCGGTCAATGCCCACGTTCTTCGCCAGCGGGTCCCACCATGCGCCAAGCCCGCAAATGATGCGGTTCGGGGCGAGGTCGTCGAGGGTGAGGAACGTAGCGGCGAGCAGGCCGATATTGCGAGTCCAGTTGTTGATCACGCCGGAACCGACCTTGATGTGGTTGGTCACGGCGGCATAGGCAGCCATTGGCACAATTGCGTCGCGTACCAAACGGCTCTCCGCCTGCCACACGGCTTCGAAACCTTTTTCCTCCGCGTATTTTGCATAGTCCAGTCCGTCGCGCAGGTCGTGCGAGTCTTGCAGGTACAGGGCAACACGCTCTTTGGTCATGACATTCTCCTTCGGTGGAATAAAAAAATTTTGCCACAGGTTCTGCAAACTTCATAGGGGTTTGCCTGCCTGTGGCAATGGAATGTCTATACTTTTGATGCTTCCACTTTGCGTATCAACTCCAGGTCTTCGGGGTCGTCCAGGTCGAGTCCGAGCGATGGCAGTTCGACCACTTCCAGCCTTGCGCCCGATTGGATCGCCCGTTCGCAATGCCGGTGGAACGATCCTTCGCCGAACTCATACTCGATCTGCCCGGCGGGCACCATCAGCAGGGCATTGGTCCCTTTGTGGTGTCTATCCGGCGCGATTACGACAACCGGCGGTTTCGCGGCGCGGTCAATCAGCGCAAGCACATCGTCGGCGGTAAGCAGCGGCAGATCCACCGGCAGGACCAGCACTCCCTGCGTGGCGTGGACCTGCGCCACCACCGAAGCCCGCGCAAGCGCGGTATTCAGGTGCGGCTGCCCGTCTTCCTGAACCGTTTTCGCGCCGTGGTTGCGCGCAATCGTCAGCGCGTGTGAGTCGCGGCTGACCACCAATATTTTATCCAACTCTTTCAAGCCGGAGAGTGTCCGAAGCGTTCGTTCCAACAACTCTTCATTCAACGCCGCCCGCTCTTCTTCCGTCAGCGCCCCCGCCAGACGAGACTTCCCGCGCCGCAGGGGTTTTACAGGGACAATCGCCCAAAGTGACATGGTTATAAACTCCCAATAAGGCGTAATACTTCATTCGCGAGTTGCACACGATCCTGTTCACGGTTCATAAGTGTATCAGTAACAAGCGTCCTTATGCCCAAATTTTTAATTTCACTTTCGATAGCCGAATCCGCATTGTCTAACACGAAACCCGTCAGGACGGTGTGGTAATGCCTTGCCACTGCCAGCGCCGATGGCTCGATTCCCAATTCGGCGTACATCTTTGCGGCAGGACCTTTCACCGTCTGACCGGCGATGATGGGGGAGACCGCCACAACGGGCTTGTCTATGGTTTTGACGACTTTGAGGATGGGGTCAATGCTCACCCAGGGATTCGACGGGCAAATGACCACCGCCTCCGCAGACTCAAGCGCCTCGCGCACGCCGGGGGCTGGTTCTGCGGCTTCGACTCCGTCGAACCGAAAGCCTTTGACCTTCGGCTCGCAGCGCCTGTGGACAAAATACTCCTGGAACGCCAATTCACCCTCGTCTGTATCCACCATCGTCCGCACCGGAGAATCGGACATGGGCAGCACTTTCTGCGAAATGCCCCACGCCTTGCAAAAATCGCCTGTAATTTGTGAGAGCGTTTGCCCTTCCTTCAACCTTCTTGTCCGTTCGAGGTGGGTGGCAAGGTCCTGATCGCCGAGACGGAACCACGCCGGTCCGCCGAGTCTCTCGATATTGGCAATGGCGTTCCAGGTCTCGCCCGCCCGCCCCCAGCCGGTTTCGGGGTTTGCCAGACCTGCAAGCGTGTAACAAACCGTATCGAGGTCGGGACAGATGTACAAGCCGAGATGCTCGAAATCGTCGCCCGTGTTGACGATGACGGTCAAATCTTCCGGCGGCAGGACTTGGGCGAGCCCGTGCGCCAGTTTTGCGCCGCCGACACCGCCTGCCAGAGCGACAAGGCGGCGGTGGATGATGGACGGTGGACGGTTTGGGTTGTCAGAAAATTTCGCTGCCATATTCTGCCGGTTCTTCACCGATGGATTTTCGGTTTGGGTGCTGCCGCCCGGATAATCTGGGACGCTAAATTGAATCTTTCATGTTCTGGAAGTTGTTCTGCAATTTCATAGATTAGATTCGAATATTCCAAAGAAATTTGCCAAACATCCAATTTTTCAAATTTAAACGCCATAATTCCTCCAGTTTGCCCGCCATACCGTCTACCGGTCATGGTCTACGGTCGAATTAACTTCACCACTTCCTCGAGCGGCTTCCTCTCCCGCAGCGAGGGAGTCTCATCGGGATAGCCCAATAAGAATATTGCCTGCGGCTCCCAGGATTCGGGAATACCCAATGTTTTCTGCACGGTCTCCTGCGCGAACATGGGACTGCACACCCAGACCCCGCCCAGCCCTTCGGCATGGGCGGCGAGCAGTAACTGCATCCCTGCATTCGCCGCGGACTGGGTGGCGATGATGTATTCGGCTTTCCTGCGGCGCATATCGGGGTAGGCGTCCATTTCGGTCATGTCCACGCAGAGGAGGATGACAACCGGTGCGCCGGTAAGCCGTTCGCGGGAGCGGTTGACAAGTTTGACGATTTTCTCAGGGGGGAGATCAGGGCTGACGGTTATGGGCGGAGGGGGCAAAGGTGGCGGTGTGAAGAAGTTCTCTTATGACGGAATCAGGCACCGGGTCCGGTTTGAAGCGGCGGATCGAGCGGCGTGTGCGGAGAAAGTCGAGCAGGTTCGTATTCGTCAAAGGATATATTCTCGCCAATCCGTTTATATCAAACCTGCATAAGATTCCCGTTAGCGTTCTTATGGATGGTGGACGATGGACCATAGACCGTTCTTTGTCATCGTCCACTGTCCATTGTCTTTTATCGGAACATATCCATATCTTTGGGGCGGATGAGTTCCGCGAGCGAGCCTTCGCCAAGCGGATAGGGAAACCCGCGCACGTGGACGATGGGCGTGCCTTCGGCGGCTTGACCCATCACCAGCGAGGCGGCGGCGGCGAGTTCATCCGCCGCGGCGACGATGGTGGCTTTGAGGGTGTAGCCGAACAGGTCGCGCCAGCCGCGTTCATCCACGAGGGCGGGAATGCCGCTCAAGCCGATGCAGATGCCGACCGTGCCGTTGCGCCAGGCGCGCCCGTGTGAATCGATCACCATCACGCCGACGGTTCTGCCTGCCCGCCGTTTGATTTGTTCGCGCAGTTCCTTTGCGGATTTATCGGGGTTTTCCGGCAGAAGCAAAACATACTCTTCGTTTGAGCTGCCTTCGCCCATTACGTTGGAATGGTCAATGCCTGCATTGGCGCAGACAAAGCCGAGTTTGTGCTCTACCACGATCACCCCTTTGCGCGAGCGGAGCACTTCGCTGCTTTCGCGCAGCATCAATTCGACGAGGCGCGGGTCTTTTTCGGTCTGTTCGCCGAGCTCGATGGCGCGCTGCGAGGGCTGGATGCCCGCCAGGTTGACCATGCGCCCCTCCGCCTTGCTGACGATCTTCTGCGCGAGGACGAGGATGTCGCCATCCTGCAAATCCAGGCTCGTTTCGCGCAATGATTTAAGAAGAATATCCGCCAGGTCGTCACCGTGGCGGATGAGGGGAATCCTTTGGAGCGGGGTGAGTACAAGGGACAAGGTTAATCAGTCTCAATATTTGATATTGGAGGATCCAGCAAGTCAATCAATTCACGCACACTGGCGGCGGCGATCAACCAAATACGGTTAATTCATGGAGAAAAATCACGGTCGTTCGGCGGCATAAATTACCTTCATGTTGTTCAGAATATTCCGCTTGCGGAACGTTTTTTAATCCTTCGCGCTCGACCTAATCCGCCTCGCGTCCGAACAATTTGGGAATTTTTACCTTGACCTTGCTCATGTCGTTACGCTTTCTTTACTCCTGTGATCTTTATCCCTGCAAAGGTGGAGCCGTATTTTTTGTTGATGCCGATCAACACGCTGGTGAGTCCCTCGACCACCACCGAATTCTCGATCGGTCCGGCGTCCCAGCCGGTTAACCCGGCGGCTTCGACGAGTTTGACGACCTCGGTGCGGGCATTCTTGCTTGTGCCGGTCACCAGCACATCGCATTCCAGCTCGGAGTTTTCCAGCAGGTGTTCGTGCGAGATGTTCTGGAAGGCGGTGCACACCTCCACGCCTTCGCCGAGGATTTGCTTCGCCTCCTGCGCGGCGGACCCGGCGGCGGGCATTTGCACCGTGGAGATCTTCGGCGGGACGAGCGGCACGGTCACATCCACGAGGATTTTGCCCTTCAATTCGTCCCGGACCGATTCAAGCGTATCACGATGCGCGGAATACGGCACGGTCAACACGGCGATATTCGCCTCCTTCGCCGCCTGCTGGTTGCTCATTCCAGCGACGGTGGTTCCATCCCGGAGCATTTCCTGAATTTCCTTTGCCGCCGCGGCGGCTTTTTCTTCCGAACGCGAACCGATGATGACGTGATACCCCGCGCGCGCCCAGCGATAGGCAAGTCCTTTCCCCTCCCTTCCGGTCCCGCCCAGCACCGCGATGGTTAACATAAGCTGTTCGTCTTTCATGAAGTCTCCGTTGTTGAAATGAAATTTTGGGTCTGGGCTACAGGACCTTCGCCGCTTCCTCTTCGTACTTCTTCCAGACGCGCGGAGCGATTTCCCTGGCGCGCGCGGCGATCTCCGCTTCGTCGAGCGTGAGCAGTTCGCGGTTTTTCATCAGGAACTTCCCGGCGACCATCGTGCTGGCAACCATGCTCTGCTGGAAGCCGAAGAGGATGTGCCAGGGCAGGTTGCCTTCGGTGAGCGGCGTGTGCGGGTGATAGTCCACGAAGATCAAATCCGCCGCTGCGCCGGGGACGATCTGCCCGATGGGTGCAGCGGGGAAGAACATGCCCGCGAGCGCGGCGTTGTTGTAAATTGCCATTTGTTGAACGTCATAACCGCCCATGCGGCGCGGGTCGCGGTGTTCGACTTTGTGGAGGAGGTAGGCGGTCTTCCACTCGTCCCACATGGAGTTGGTAAAGCCGTCGTTGCCCAGACAGACCTTGATTCCCATGCGCATCATGGATTCGATCTGCGCCGCGCCCACACCGTTGTTCATGTTCGAGCGCGGCTGGTGCGAAAGCCATGTGCCGGTCTCCTTGAGAATTTCCATCTCACGCGCGTCGAAATGGACGCCGTGCGCGGCGATGGTGTTGGGTCCGAGGATGTTGTGCTTTTGCAGGCGGTCAATCACGCGCATGCCGCTTTTTTGCAGGCTGTCGTATTCGTCCGCTTCGTGCTCCGCCGTGTGGATGTGGAAGCCCGTCCCTGCGGGGGCGGCGGCGCGGCAGGCTTGCAGGGTGGCGCCTGAAAGCGTCAGGCTGGCGTGCAGCCCAAAGGTCCCGGCAAGACGCGGATGCGGGTCTGCGGCGAGGCGTTTGAGGAAGCGCACGTTCTCGCTGATTCCCGCGCTGGCTTTGTCAATTCCATCGCGGTCGGTCACTTCGTAGCAAAGCACGCCGCGCAGACCGCTTTTATCCACGGCGTCGGCGATGATGTCGAGCGAGCCGTCAATGTAATTGGGGGAGGCGTGGTGGTCAATGAGCGTGGTCGTGCCGTGTTTGATCGCGTCCACAAGGCAGACGAGCGCAGAGTAACGAATTGCCTCCGCATCCAGCGAACGGTCAAGGGGCCACCACAACTTCTGCAGAATCTCCGGGAAGTCCTTCGGCGCGGGTCCGGGAATCGCCATGCCGCGCGCGAACGCGCCGTAGAAATGTGTGTGCGCGCAGATTCCGCCGGGCATCACGTACTGACCATTCGCGTCCACCGGCTTGGTTTTGGGATGTTTCGCTGTGAGCGACCTGGTTGTGCCGATTTCCTGGATGTGCCCGTCCTCGATGTAGATGGCGTGATTGGCAAGCACCCGGTTTGGGGTTTCCCAAGTGATGACGTTTGCGTTTGTAATTAACATGCTAACTCAATCCATACTGGCTGGGATGTGGAAGTTTGACGCCGGACATGCCGATTTCCCAAAGGGTGTTGAACGCGGCTTCGCGCAGTTCGGGCTCATCCATGTACATCGCTTCATAGATTCGCGAGATCACGCCTTCGTTCGGGGTGAATTTCAGGTAGGGCAGGGCGGCAAGACGGTTGTCTGGGTCTTCGCCTTTGAGGGCAAGCAGGAGGATGTCGGTTGCCGGGACGCCGGGGGATACGCCCATGCCTTGTTTTGCAGCAAACTCGACCAGCCAGGGCGATTCATGCGGCGCTTTGAGTTTGCCGGGCGCAAGCAGTTCCATGTGCGCCTTTGCGTCCAGCACTTCGGCGGCGGCGTTGCGGACGATCCACTGGTCGTCTTCGATCTGAGCCTTCTTAAGCAATTCCACCGCCCACGGTTCGCGGATTCGCCCGAGCCCATACACGACCGCGCGTCGCAGGAGGATGTCGTTCAGCGTAATGCCGTCCTTCAGCATGGCATGACCCTCCACCGGGTCGTTTGCCAGCGCTTCCCCGGCGGCGCGGCGGATTTCTTCATCTCCGCTGAGCAGGGTATGAGCGACGATTTCGAGCGCTTCGGTCGTGCCAATGGCAACCAGCGCCATGCAGGCGGCGCGGCGCACGCCCAGGCTTGGGGCGTTCAACGCTCCTTTCAAGGTATTTATCGCTTTCGTGTCGCGGATTGCGCCTGAGCCGAGAACGGATAGCTGCACCAGTTCAAATGACATGGTGGCGGCAAACTGGCGGAACAAGGTTGCGGCAGCCGGGTCGTTGCTGTAAACAAACGCCGCCATGGCTTGTCCGCGCAGGCTGAGGGGGATGCCTTCCATTTGCAGAATGCCAGCCAGCGCGCTGAAGATTTTTCCGCGCCAGGGGGCGTTTTTGGGAGCGTCTCTCAGCCAGCGCGCGGCGGTAAACAGCGGACGCTGCATGGGCAGGCGCGAATATTCCAAAAGGGATTGCACCAATTTGCTGGCATCGCCATGCACGGAGAAATACCGCATGGCAAGATGTTTTCCCAGCCAGTCGTGCTGTTCGAGGAGGGTTTCTTCGGCGTTGTAGTTTGTCAGCGCCTGACCGGCAAGATAACCGGCAAAAACGGGATGCAGGAAACGCATCCGGTTGTTCGGGTGGGAAACGAGCAAGCCGCTGGATGCCATTTTTCCCAGCAAGCCGCTCGAGGGCGTGGAAACCTTTTCGACCTTTTTCTTCCCTTTTTTGGGCTTGGTCTCCTCTTTTGTTTCTTCTTCGACGCCTTCGCCTTCGGCTGCGTCTTCTGCGATCTCGAACGATTTGACCCAGGCGCGCGCCTTGCGAGGATCGAACACGGGCTGGGCGCTGACGATCACCTGCATGGCAAGCGTTTCGAGCGCGGCGACCGGCGTGTTGACGGGCGCGACCCGCCGGATGTGCGTGGCGATTGCCTCCAACACGTGCGGACCGAGACTGTCGCCCGCGTACGCGCCCCAGACCTTCAGGGTCAACTCAAGGGGAGATAAATTCACATTGTCGGCGCTCAGCCATGTGTTAAGCAGAAGCGGGTCCACCTGTTCAGGACCGGTCTGCGCCCAGGCTTCCATCGCAACGGTCTGCGACCACAACTGTCCCCACTTTTCGATGAACGCCAGGTTCTCACGCGCCGTCCAGGCGCACAAGGCGAGCGGCGCAAAACCAAGCGGAATCAATCCATCCAGATATTCGGGCGTGCCCGTTGTGACGATGCGTGTTTTTGGGTGGGTTTGCAGGAGCAATTTAAAGTATTCGGTAACGACCTGCTGTTCGTCGGGGGTGATTTCGTCGTAGCCATCCACCAGCAGGAGGGCGTTTTCGTTTTTGAAGGTGTTTTGGATGAAACTCGTTAATCGTCCGTAATCGAACGCGCCCACATGCTCGGCGGCGGATTCGATCAACGGGTTGAGTAGATTCTTGACATCCTTGACCGGGAGGTTCAAATCGGCGACATGGACGAGAAACGGGACCGCCTCCTTCATTGCCCCCAGACTCTCGCTTCGATTCGACGCCAGGCTTGCGAGGTGAGCCAGAGCCACCGTCTTCCCGACGCCGGGTTGACCGATAATGACGATGTTGGCATTGCCGGAGATTGCCTGCGGCAGGGTGAGCGTCTGCGGTTTGTAGATGGCGGCGATTTCGGGCCAGGCAGGCAGATAGGGCAGGGTTTGTGTGATGGTGTCTTCGAATTTGGGCGGTGTGCCGGGTTCGACCCTGGGCGGCGGCGCAAGGAGCAGCGGCTCGAGGATGATTTCATCCAGCGCGAAAAGCGGCGCGGCGAGATGCATGCCTTGCGCGCGGCGGAGCGTGGCGCGGCGATGATTCTCCTCCACGGTGTTGGTTTTGCGGCTTTGGGCGGCTTCACGCTGTTCGCGCCAGCTTTCGCGCAGTTCGTTCCACAGCGGGCGGGCGCGCGTGATGATGACCCAAATGATGATCCCGGCGGCGAAACCGACGAAGAAGGAGAACGGGTCAATGGCGAAGGAAAACATGATGAATTCAGTTGGCGAAAAGAATACGCCCGCAGGACGGGCAGTGAATCAGCGTTTTTTGCGAGCGGGCGTTCTGTTGAACTGCGGCGTTGATGGTCGTGCCGCA
>QMIW01000136.1 GCA_024434165.1 Chloroflexota bacterium
TATCTTCTGGGATGACTTCCCCCTCTCCCGATGGGAGAGGGCAGGGTGAGGGCTTTGGGCGGGGAACCTAGAAAATCTATTGGAAGGTGGCAACTTGAGGTAAAAAAGTGACTTTTGCAAGAAGTCGAGTGAATTGCCCCTTGCGCCGTACCACTTCGTACCCATTCTGGGCATAATGGCACTTTCCCCAGCGCAAGATTCTCTGGAACATCGCCGCCGGAGATTTATGCCCAGAATGGGTATTGCACCTCACCTGCGCCTGCCGGCGAACGGCGGCGTGAGCGTTTCATGTACGGTAGAGAAAGAAAAGCGCGTTTACTTCTTCGAAAAACCGCCGCCGGAAAGTTTACTCTCCGGCTTGCTTGTGCGCCAGGCGTAATAGCCCAACCCCACCCCGCCCAGCAGCAACAACGCGCCGAAGATGCCGAGCGCCGTAGATTGACCGCCGCCGTTTTGCTCCTGCGTCTCCGGGTCCACGACCACATCTTTGCGCTGGACGCCGAACGCCACAAAGGCAATATCGCCGGCGTTGACCTTCAACGAATAGTTCAAATCTATGGTCGGGTTATATTCCGGCGGAATGCCCACCGAAACCGTGTACTCCCCTTCTGGAATATCCGTAAAACAGATTCCCTGATACGCTTCGGGGTCCGCCTGAATGACCGTCTCCTGCGAGGCGGAATACTTCCCGTTATTCTCCGTCACACTGACCGCGCCTCCCGCCACAGCGGGTTCGCTCTCCTCCCGAATCGCGTTGCCGTTCCCATCCTCGAACAGCAGCACGCACACTTCCGTTGTGCCGGAGATCGGCGTGGGCGTGACCGTGGGCGTGCCTGGCGTGGCGGCGGCTGGGGGCGTCTGCGTTGCCACCGCCACGACGCCGATCAGCAATTCCTGTCCTTCCACGAGCGTGCAGTTTTCATCCAACTTGGAATTCAACTGGCGCAGTTGATCCACTGTAATCCCATGCAAAGCCGCCACACGAAAACAGTTATCGCCGGGCTGCACCACATAGAGGATGCGTCCATCCGAAAGGGGTGTAGGGGTCTGATATTGCTGCGCATACGGCATGGCTCCCGCCGGCAGCGACAACCCGAACAAAAGCAGGCTGATCAGCGCAAACAAAATAAAAAATCGCTTTGGATTCATCGGCAAAATTATATCAGATTCAATTTGGTATAAAATAAGGCATGCAGAGGAGCGCCGCCATGAAAACCCTGATAAAGAACGGGACGCTGGTCACCGCATCCGACACCTTCGCCGCCGATATTCTGGTCGAGGATGAAAAAATCGCGCGCATCGGACTTAATCTCGAAGCGGATTCCAACCATCTGGTGGATGCCAAAGGGAAGTTGATCCTGCCCGGCGGAATAGACCCGCATGTTCACCTCGACCTGCCCATGTTCGGCACAGTCTCCTCCGACGACCATTACACCGGTCACAAGGCGGCGGCGTTCGGCGGCACAACCACTGCCATGGACTTCGTTCCCCTCGCCCCCTCCCCATCGAGAGAGGGGCAGCAAGGTGAGGGCGATTTTCGGTATTCTGTGGACTTGTGGATGCAAAAAGCCGAAAAAGCCGCCATTGACTATTCCTTCCACATGAACCTGACACAGTTCAACGAGGCGATTGCAAAAGAGATCCCATCCCTGATGAAGATGGGAATCCAAACCTTGAAGGTCTTCACCGCCTACAACGGACGCCTGCGCCTTGACGACGGCGGCATCTTCAAAGCCCTGCAAATCGCCAAACATCACGGCCTGTTGGTGATGGCGCACTGCGAAAACGGCGACGTGATCGAAACGCTGACTGCGCAGGCGCTGGCGGCGGGGCATAAAACTCCCGAATGGCACGCGCTCACCCGTCCCGCCTGGGGCGCGGTGGAAGCCACCCTGCGCATGGCGGCGATGGCGGAACAAGCCGATGCCCCCGTGTACATCGTCCACATGAACGCGGGCGGCGAAGTGGACATGCTCAAATACGCGCGCGAACGCGGCGTGAAAGTGATGGGCGAGACCTGCCCGCAATACCTCTTCTTCACCATTGACCACCTGCGCCGGCCCGACGGCGCAAAATGGATCTGCTCGCCGCCGATGCGCACGGTCAACGATAATGTGCGCCTGTGGGAAGGACTCTCCGAAGGCGTTTTGCAAACCATCGGCACCGACCATTGCCCCTTCTTCTTTGACGGAACCCGCTCCATCGTCTATGAAGGAAGCGGGGTCGGCATCCCCGGCAAGGAACTCGGCAGGGACGACTTCACCAAAATCCCGAACGGCTTGCCCGGCATCCAGGACCGCATGCCGATTTTGTGGACGTACGGCGTGCGCGCGGGGCGCATCACACCGAACCAGTTTGTGGCGTACATGTCCACGAACGCGGCGAAGATCTTCGGTTTGTATCCGCGCAAGGGTGCGCTCATTCCCGGCGCAGACGCAGACATCGTAATCTGGGACCCGGAGAAGAAGGTTAAATACGGCGTGCGGATGTCGCATCACCGCACCGATTACAGCCTGTACGAAGGCTGGGAGTTGACCGGCTACCCTGAAAAGGTTTTCCTGCGCGGCAAGTTGATCGTGGACGGCGATGAGTGGAAAGGCAAACGCGGCGGCGGAAAATTTCTGAAACGCCACGAAGGCGAAGTTTTATAAATGAACAGGATCTGAAGGGTTTTCAGGAACCCGTCAGGCCGGCTGCTTTAATTGGAGGTAAACATGCCCACGAAAAAACCCATCATCCATTGCGACGCGCTCGTCGTCCACTGCATGGATTACCGTCTGCAAAAATTTTTACAGCCGTGGATCACTGTGCGCTTCGGCTACGACAACTTCGACATCATCTCGCTGGCGGGCGGCGTGCATGACTATGAAATGGTCTTGAAATATGTGCAATTGGCGGTTCAAATCCACAACATTGAAACCGTCTGCCTCATCAACCATGAAGACTGCCGCGCCTACGGGCGGGATGGCACCTATAAACGCCATGCGCATGATTTGAAGGACGCGCAGTTAAAGATTCAGGCGCTTTTCCCGCACCTCAAAGTGGAGACGTTCTACCTTCATTTGGATGGGACGTTCGAGCCTATCTCATAAAGACCGATTTACAAAACCCGGAGGCTGTCATGAAAAAGCAACCGAACCTGCTCCTGCTCGCGGTGTTCGGCGTTTCGCTGGCATGCCAGTTCCTCCCCCCGCCGCGCGCGAAGGGACGATCATCTCCGCCTGCGCGGATATTGTGACCGCCGTCCGAGCCATTCAGCCGGGCGAGGTTCCGCAGGGCTTGTTGGAAACGGGCGTCAAGCAAGGGGTGAGTTCGATGCGAATGCGTATTTCGACACCCTGGGGGAGCATTGAGCCTTTGGCGCAATACCATTTTTGAAGAATCAGACGAAAGCAATATAATTGGAAGAGTCGGCAATTCATTCATCAGGAGAAGGAAACCATGGAAAAAAGATCCCCCATTATCCGCCTTGTGCTTGCGTTGTGGGTGTTGTCGTCCCAGATCGCGGGCGCCGCGCTGGTGTTGAGTTCGGTCGTGGTTTTGCTTGCATTCCGTTCCGTCGGCGTCAGCGGACCAAACGCGGCGTCGTTCAATTTTCTGCTTGCGCTGGGCTTCATCATGTCGGCGGTCTTCATCGGGCTGGGGATTACCGCATGGGTGATGTTCGCAAAGCGAAAGGATGGGTCTGCCGGTCTGCTTGGCTTGGCGACGCTGGTGCCTGGCGGAATCCTGCTGCTGGCAATGCAGACTGTTTAAGTCAAGAGGAAGCCGATTCGCCGCGCATTGAATCGGCTTCGTTTTACTTTCGGGATGCTTCCTTCACCTGCGGAAAGTCCCTGTAATATCCGCGATACCGTTCGGGCAGTAACGCGGCGATGCGGCACATGACTTCGTCAATCGAGTTTTGAAGCAGGGCATCGCGCTCCGCGCCTTTGACGGATCGGATATCCGGCGGGACGTACATTTCCCCATCAGTCGTGATCGTGATCTTCAATTTCTGAAACCGCTTCAACCGGGCTACGACTTCGGCATCCTCCGTGCCGGTGAGCGCCACCGGGATGATGCCCACGTTTGCCATGCTTGCGATGTAGATCGCGCCCGGCTCGGCTTTGAGCAGGCTGGCGGTTTTGGAGCGCGTGCCTTCGGGGGCGATGACCATCACGCCGCCGTTCTTCAAGCGGGTGATGAATTCGCGCATCGCTTTGGTATCGGCTTGCCCGCGTTTGAGCCAGGTGACTCTCAGCCACCACGCCACGAGCCGGAAGAAGGGGTTGCGTTTGTACTTGTCGGTGAGCGGGTGGATGAGGTCGTTGTTGTCTATGAAAGTGTCTGAAAACTCATATCTGGGCTAATCTGCGTACCATCAGTCTGATCATAGCAGCATAAATGAAAGACTCGCTGGTTTCTGGTAATCGTTCAT
>QMIW01000137.1 GCA_024434165.1 Chloroflexota bacterium
GGATCGGCGCCGGGCGCCGCGACGGCGCGCGCGTGCAGGATGCGCAGCCGCTCGCCCTCCCAGGTCGTCCACGCGCCGGGTCGCGGTGCCATCGCGCGCACCTTGCGGGCGAGCGCCGCCGCGGGGCCGCGCCAGTCGAGCCGGGCGTCGTCGGCCGTGAGCTTCGGGGCGAGCGTCGCCTGGCTCGGGTCCTGCTCGCGCCAGGTGAGCCCGCCTGCGGCCTGGCGTGCCACGGCCTCCTCGATCGCGTCGGCCGCGAGCTGCGCGAGCCGCTCCTCGAGCGCGCCGGTGGTCTCGTCGGGCCCGATCGGGGTGCGCCGCACGAGCGCCACGGCCCCGGCGTCCATCTCGCGCTCGACGCGCATCACCGAGATCCCCGTCTCGGCGTCACCGGCCAGGATCGCGTGCGCGATCGGGGCCGCGCCGCGGTGGCGCGGCAGCAGGCTCGCGTGGGCGTTGAGCAGGAAGCCCGCGAGAATATAGAGCGGGATCGAAGCCGTCTCAATCGAAAGGTAGAGCATGACCAGGTCGGAGGAAACAGCCATCAGGTCCATGCCGAGAAGCGAGGCGAGCAGCAGCAGGTATGATTCGCCGCGCCTGCCCGCCCGTTCATGGTCCATCAAAAGGAGCGCGGTGGCGGCTCCCGCGAAGAGGAAGAGCATCTTGAGGAAGAAGCCGAGCCAGTCGAAGCGAATCATGCCGCCGAAGGTGGAAACCGGTTCGCCGGGGCGTCCAAACAACAGGCTGACGATGATCGTGACGAGCAAGCCGCCCGCCGTGAGCCAGCCCGCATTGCGGCGCTGCTCTTCCTTCCAGAACGGCTCGAAGACGAGAATCAGAATTCCGAGGACGAGGAGCAGGATTTCGGGGAGGATGGAGGCGAAAGCAGTCGGGGTAAACATTATGCACCTCCCAGCAGGCGCATGATATTCTCGACGCCCGTTTCTACCATCGGCACCATCATGCCGGGGAACAAACCGAGGACAACCATGAACAGGCACAGGGTGACGATTGCCACCTTGTCCAGCACGGTGATGTCGCCCACGTGACCTTCGAGATTTTCAGGCATCGGGGAGAAGAACACTTTACGAATATTCATCATAATGTACGCGGCGGTGATGACAATGGAAATGCTTGTAACGACCGCCACCAGCCACTGCTCGCGCCACACTCCCAGAAAGATGGGAAACTCCGCCACGAAACCGGAGAAGCCGGGCATGCCCATCGAGACCAGACCGCCGATGATAAAACCGACGGCGGCGAAGGGCATCACTTTCGCCATGCCGCCCAGTTCGGGAATCATACGGGTGTGCGAGCGGTCGTAGATCATGCCGGTCACGGCAAAGAAGAGAGCCGTCATCACGCCGTGTGAGAACATTTGCACACCCGCGCCGGTCAGACCCGTGTGGTTGAGCGTGGAAATGCCGAGCATCACCAGCCCCATGTGCGACACGGACGAGAAGCCGATCATGTATTTCAGGTCGGTCTGGACGAAGGCGATGTAAGCGCCATAGACGACGGCGACGCCCGCAAAGGTCATGATGAGCCACGACCAGGTCTTTGCGCCTTCGGGCAGGAGCATCACGCCCACGCGCAAGGCGGCGAACGCGCCCAGTTTCATCAACACGCCCGCATGGAACATGGAAACAGCGGTCGGCGCGGCAACGTGTCCGTCCGGTGACCAGTTGTGGAAGGGCCAGATGCCGCCCAGCACCGCAAAACCGAGGAATACAGGCAGAAACCAGATATTTTGGAAGGTCGTCGAGAAGCCCGCGTTTTCCATGGCGAGCATGTTGAAGGAAAACACGCCGGTGTTCTGGTATTGCGTCCAGTACATGGCAAGCGCACCGACGAGAGAGACCACCGAACCGACGAAAAGATACAGGGTCAGTTTCATCGCGGCATACTCGCGGGTTTTCACCCAGCCCCAGATGGCAATGAGCAGATACATCGGGAAGACGGCGATTTCATAGAAGAAGAACAGCATGAACAGGTCGAGCGAGACGAATACGCCGAACACGCCGCCCGCCAGCAGAAAGAGGAAGGCAAAGAATTCGCGCGGACGGTCCTGGATGCCCGCCATCACGTGGTTGTCGTCGTCGCCCCAGGAGATAAGCACGCCGGTAAACATGACGATACCGGTCAACAGGACGAGCGGGGCGCTCATGCCGTCCACGCCGAAGTGCAGCTCGATGTTGATCGGGAAGATGTTGATCCAGGTATAGCGCTCGATGAACTGATAGCCGTTCATATCCTGGAGCAGGTACTGAAGATAAACCCAGGCGGAAAGCAAAAGATCGAGCACCGCCGCCGCAAGCGCAATCGCGCGGGTCTCATTCTTCCGCGCGGCGGGCATCATCAAAATGAGGACGCCTGCGGCGAAGGGAAGGAACGTAATGACACTCAAGATTGGAAAATTCATAATCACCTCAAAGGTGGCAATTGGCGGCTGGCAGCCGCCAATTACTCTTTAGAAAAGCGCAATCACCGCCTTGTTGATCACGTCCAGAATCCATGCGGGCCAGATGCCGATGACCAAAATCAGCGCCATCAATGGAACCATGACGAAAATCTCGCGCGTGTTGATCTCGGTCAGTTTGTGCCCGCCATGCGCCCAATGTTCGTTCAAGGGACCGTGCAGGACCTTCATGATTCCCTTCAGGATGTATGCGCCCGTGAAGAGCAAGCCGAGCATGGACAGGGCTGTGTAAATCTTCATGAAATCGGCGCCGGAATTCACGCCAACCCCATACGAACCCCGCACCACCATGAACTCGGAGACGAAGCCGTTGAGTCCGGGCAGGCCGAGCGACGCCATGCTGGTGAAGATCAGGATGCCGCCATAGACCGGCACGAGCGGGAACAAGCCTCCGAAATCCTCCAGGTTGCGGGTGTGCGTCCGTTCGTAGATGACGCCGACGAGGAAGAACATGCCCGCCGCCGACAAGCCGTGGTTGAACATCTGCAAGACCGCGCCGTTCATGGCGATGTGCGCATCGGTCGTACCGGCGGCGAATCCTGCCGCGGCGATGCCGAGCACCACGAACCCCATGTGGTTGACGGAGGAATAGGCGACGAGACGCTTGAAGTCCGTTTGACCAAACGAGCCGAAGGCGCCGAAGATGATCGCCGCCACGGCAAGGAATGCCAGTGCGCCTGCGAAGATCTTCGCCTCGAGCGGATAGAGCGGCAAAACCAGACGGATGAACCCGTACGCGCCAAGCTTCAACAGCACGCCCGCGAGGATCATCGAACCGGCTGTGGGCGCTTCGGTGTGGGCGTCGGGCAGCCAGGTGTGGAAGGGCCACAGCGGCACTTTCACCGCAAAGGCGATCACAAACGCCCAGAAGGCAATCGCCTTGACTGTGCTGACCGACATGCCCAGAAGAACGGTATCCGCCGCCAGCGAATTCCACCGCGCGTAGAGGGCAAGCAGGTCGTACGTCTCAAAAAGGACGCCGAGCATTTGCACCGCAAGCAGCAAGCCGAGCGAGCCGCCCATGGTGTAGATCATGAACTTGAGCGAAGCGTAATCCTTGTTCGCGCTCCCCCACTGGTTGATGAGGAAATACATCGGCACGAGACCCACTTCCCAGAACACAAAGAAGATCAGCAGGTCGAGCGCCATGAACACACCGAGCATGCCCGTTTCGAGGAACAGAAAGAGCATCATGTACGGCTTGACGCGGTCGGTGACGCTGAACGACGCAAGGATGGCAAGCGGCGTCAGCAGGGTGGTGAGCAAAACCATCGAGAGCGAAATGCCGTCCACGCCGAGGTGGAAGGACGAGTTGATGGCTTCGTACCAGACGTATTTTTCCTCGAACTGGAAACCGGCGGCGTTCGGGTCGAAGTTGTTCCAGAGCACGAGCGTGAGGACGAAGGGAATCAGGCTGGCGGCAAACGCGAACCAGCGCAGGAGTTTCGTCTCGCTGCCTGGGAGGAAGAGCATGATCAATGCCGCAATTGTCGGCACGAAAAGGATCAGGCTAAGGAGATGAGTATTGAGAAATTCCATCTTGTGCTCCTACGCCAGCAAAAAGAAGTAGAGCAGACCGCCCACCACAAAGAGGACGATCAGCGAAAGGATGAGGTATTGCTGGATGCGTCCCGTTTGAATGGGACGAAGGTTGTCGCCAAACCACCAGGTGACTTTATACGACCCGTCGCCGACGGTTTCGTTGATGATCAGCAGGTCAATCCAGCGGCGGATGAAGGAACCGATGCCGTGAGTGACCGGACCGAAGACGTGCAGAATACCGTCAATGAAACCCTGGTCCATCCACTTGGAGACGAAGACTTCCGAAAGCCAGACGGCAGGTTTGACGAACAGGAACTGATAAAGCTCATCGAAATACCACTTGTTCTTGAGAACGGGAATTT
>QMIW01000138.1 GCA_024434165.1 Chloroflexota bacterium
CGCGCTCTTGTTTGCGCCCGACTTGAAGTCGCCCAGCTGCAGCGCGGCGTTGTTTCCGAAGGGGCTGACGTGGCGGACATCCACCAGCAGTTTGCCGTGCGTGCCGAAGGGCAGGGTGCCGCTCTTGCCCGCGTACTTGAACTTGAGCGTCACGCCGGTGATGACGGCGTTGGCGGGCAGGGTCGTGTCGAAGGACAACACGGAGCGATACTGCTTGTTTGCCGCATCATCTCCCACGTTCAAAATGGATGCGCTGCTGTTCATCGTGCCGCCCACGCCGCTGGTCTCGGTGGATTCGAGCACCCATCCGTCTTGCGCCGGAATACTGGTTGTGTTTTTGCGATAAGGCACGGTCCCCGTGTATGCCGGAACGACGATCAGGGTTATGGAGTTTGCCGGGAAGTTGTAAGTAAACCCGCTTGGACTCATGGCAAGATCGGGCTGTGGAACAATGGCGTTCAGGTTCGATGCGCTGTACTGAAACACCCGGGCAAGACCGTCCGGGGTGAAGTTTTCCAGAGCGACATTGCCGGTAATCGCTGCATCCGTCTTGTTGATGATCATGAGGGTCATCGCGCCGTCTGCGTTTCGTTCGGCAGCAAATACGGAAAGTTGAGCCGAATCGCCGCTGACTGCGCTCACGCTGGTTTCGCCAAATTTGCCGCCGTTGCCGTCGTAATTTCGGTACATGCGGAAAGCATACGCGCCCGGCAGGGTTTCGAATTGATAATATCCCAAAGGATCATTCGGGTAGGGGTAGTTCCACAGCGTGGCAAGGTCGAGCCCTTCGCGCCCAAAGATGCCCAGGATCTCCGCCTGTGCCAGCGCGCCATTGATGTGTTCCAGCCCGCCGAAGTTGTATTCGGTGATCGCAAGTTTTGTGCCGGGGTAGTAGGTGTTGACCCACTCGAGCATGCGCGGAATGAGGCGGACGTAACGCTGATCTGGCGATTGATCGTCGCCTCCGATCCAGCTTTCATCCCGATAGGTTGGGTCCCACAGGGAGCGTGTAGAGCGCAGTCTCAGCGCCTGCATGTCGGCGTTCCCAGCCGTACGAAGCGCCACGCCGCTTTCAGGGTAATAATGAAGGTCGAGGTAGTCGAGGAGGCGGATGGAGTTCGTCTGCTCGTATTCATGCAATTGGTCGAGATACCACTCCACCTGATACATATTGCCATGCGTGGCGTAGTCTGGAAAGTAGGTGTACCCGTTTTCCGCCGCGGCAACCATATCCCGGCGGGAGTACCAATATCCGCTCCAGCCGAAGGCGACATAGCCGAGTAATTTTGCTTCCGGGTCGGCGGCTTTGACCGCCTCGCCATAATCTATGGTCTTCGCAAGCAGTTCGTCGTAGGACTGATGCGTGGGGTGGACGTCCCGATGAGTGTCGCTCCACAGTTCGGGTTCGTTATCCAGCGCGTAGAAGCGCACGCCTCCATTGGATGCCGAGCCGTGCGCGGCAGCCATCGCCTCCACCCAACCCTGCATGAAGGAAGGTCCAACTGCGTTGCTCGTATCCAGCGGATCATTCCCCGTGACGTAACCGCCGTCAGCGAGGACTCCGTTTCCGCAATCGGGCCGCCACCCGTCGCTGTCAGATTGCTCGCCGTACTTTGTGATGCTGAATCCACAACTTATATTGTCCTTGGCGACAAACCCAAGCATGGGAATTGTGATCAGGGACTCGGTGCCGGTGCGGGTGTTTTGTGCCACCCAGTCATTGTGGTCCTCGTCCATATTCCAATCATAGGCATTCGAGTGCGTGACGTTTTCATAGTACCAATCGTCCGCCGTGTTCAGGTTGCCGTTCTGCCAGTTGTAGCGGGAGGTGGAATTGCCGCCCCAGCGGCGGATGGGAAGATCAATCTCATCCGCGAACGATTCTTTGGCGAAATTCAAACCGTAGATATATGGACTGATGGGCTTGCGGTTTTGAGCGGCGTTGACTGTGATATTAACCGCATCCAACCCTGCCGCAGGTGGAATTGGCAGGGGCTGGAACGCGGCTGTGACAAGCAGGTTGATGATAGTGAGTATTCCGACCAGGGATGCGATGCGGGTTCGATGAGTCACGTGATATTCCTTTTTATGGGATGAAATATTGAATCACCAGTTTCGGGCGGCTGGATGAACCGGCGTTGCCGCTGTAGAACTTGATCAAATTGGCAAGGTTGTTATCGTTATCGTCAATCGTAAAATAGATGCGGAATTGAGTAGTACCGGCGCGGTTGATGTACACCCTGCCGGCGTTGTTCAGGCTGGCGTTATACCAAAGACCGGTGGGAACAGATCCAAATGAAGCGACGTTGTTCTTTCCGGCGCTGGAATGGAAATCGCTGAGCGCCAACGCCGCAGTGCCAAAAGCCGGTTTGCGCATATCCACACGCAGGGCGCCGAGGATGGAGAAGGGGTCTGCGCCGCTGACGCTTTTCTTTTTAATTTTGAGAACGGCGGAACTGATAACGGCGTTGTCTGGCAGGGCGGAAGTGTCAAACGACAGGATGACGCGGTATTGTTTGTCGCCGGCGGCATCGCCGAGGTTGAGGGTGGCGGCGGAGGAGTTCATCGTTCCGCCTGTGCCGCTGGTTTCGGAGGATTCGAGCATCCAGCCGTCAAGCGTTCCATTGGATGTGAAGGTGACCACCGATGGTTCGACCCGTGTGTAAACCTCGCCGCCGGTGAATCCCGAAGAAAGCGTCTCGACGCCGTCGCTGATCGTGCCGTCGTTGAGTAGGTTAAGTTGAACGGTCCCGTATCCGCCGCTGATCGAAACGGTAACAAGATACCCAACACCGGAACCGGTTACATCGTCAACGACTGCGCCCGTAATATCCCCGCCGGTAACCACGGAGAAATCGGATTCATCCACGCCGGTGACGGGTTCGGAGAAGTACACATTGAAACGGAACGTGGTCGCCGCGGTGGGATTCATGTCCGCGCGCCGAACGGTATACACGTGAGGCGTATCTGAATGGTTGGTCTCGGCGGAGTTTGGATCAATCATCAAACCAGAGGTATCCACCGCTTCGAAGTCCGAACCGCGCAGCACATCCAACTCGTGCAGTTGATCGTTGTCCCATGACTCGTTCGGCGAGCCGGAGACGTACCAATCGGAGCCGTTATCCGCCAGAACGATGCCGTATGTCTTGAAAGCCTGCAGAAGCACCTGCGCCTGTGGCGAAAAACCGCTGATGTCGTAATCCGCCTTCAGCCGAAACCGTGCGCCGAACGGCACGGAGGTTGGGCATGAACCGCTTGGCGCCTTATGCCGTGCGGGCCAAATGTAGTAATTGGCTGTGCATCTTGCCGTGAACCGCAAGGCATGTGTAATGACGCCTGCCGCCGCTTCCTCATATCGCGCAAGCCCCGGCAGGATGGGCAATCCCGCCGCGTCTGCCGAAGTCCAGGTATCGGGGCGAAGCGTGTGCGTATCCATATCCCAAATCGCTCCCGATCCGCCGCTCCAACTCCCGTTGCTGAAAGAAGCCCTATAGATTTCGTACAACTTGCACTCATCCGTCTCCACTACAAGGATGTGACGGTCGCCGCCATGTTCAATTTTTGGGTTGGGAGGCAGAGGATATGGACCCAGGTCTGATTCATCCGAGTATTCAAAATCAAAATCATACTCTTCTACAACGGAGGCGGAGACAACATTATACGGGATGCCAATCAGCCCGCCTTCCCAGGTGCCGGAGCCGAAGTCCATGTGAAAACCATCGTTCGCCCCAATGGAGTTGATCCATGCCGAGGAGCTCGGATGCACCGGGAGGTGGTTGATCGGCACATTCCAAAAATTGGTGTCGGGGAAAATCTGGCAGCCGCCAAGGCTGGGGCTGGCTTGCGCTGGCGCCGGAGCCGCCTGAAACCCGCTGACGAAGAAAAAATTAAGCGTGATCGCAACGATGACAAGGAGGGAAAAAGGTTTTGTCTTCATATACTGATTCTACCCATAAGGTTCATGGACTTATTCAAACATGATAGTACTTTAAGGGGATGCGCCCTTACAGTTTTGTTGACGATGAAAGACTCCCGGCTTGGACTTGATTCTGTCGAACCAAACACAAACCAGCCCCCGCATCCTTTCGGACGGGGGGCTGGCTCTGTTATTCTGACAAATTCACCCCGCTGAAAATCCTTCGTAAACTATGGGACGTAGTACTCGATGACTAATTGCGGACGCCTCGCCGCGCTTGCATCCCCGCTGTAGAACCTCATGAAATCCGCGCCGAGGTCGTTGTTGTCGTCAAGGACAAAGTAGATGCGGAACTGGGTGGTCCCTGTGCGGTT
>QMIW01000042.1 GCA_024434165.1 Chloroflexota bacterium
TTTAGAAAACAAATTCCTGCTCATGCCGCCGTCCTCGGCGGCGGGGACGCCGCCGGGAGCGTATTTTTGTAAAATTTATTTCGACCGACTACTTAGTTGCACGACATAAGTTGTCGGAGAGCGGTTGACTCACCAACTCAATCATGTTTGCAATCCTCCACAATTTCTGGCGGGTTCGTCCACAATTTCTTCACAATGGAATGATACTCTTGGGAAAACTGGTCAAGGAGAAGAAATTTCGTGAATACTTCAAATCCATCCCATCTTGTTTACGCCAGAGTCGCGGGATTCACCTTTCTTTTCTATATCGCAGCCGGAATGACCAGCCTTTCTCTGGGAAGCGAATCTCAACTCGCGGATCTGCTGTACTTTCTCCAAAACCTCTCAGCCCTCGTTTTGGGCGTGACCTTATACCTGCTCACCCGCGAACACGGACCCGCCCTTGCGCTGCTGGCGTTGACCTGCCGAATCATGGAAGCCATACACAGCGAAAGCGAAATCTTCTTCGCGGTGGGAAGCCTGCTCTTCTGCATCCTCCTCCTGCGCGGACGGGTCATTCCCGCCGGGCTGGCTTGGCTGGGCGTGATTGCCTCGGCTCTTCTGGTTGTGATCCTGCCTCTCCAACTTGCAGGGGTATTGGCTGGCGCAGGCTGGGCTTCGTCCGTCACGTGGATGATATGGATGCCCATGCTGGTCTTTGAATTGGGAGTCTCGCTCTGGTTCCTCTTCAAGGGAGTTAACGAGCCGAGGATTGCCGCAGCGGCTCAAACCAATCAACTATAAATTGCTTCATTGGAAATTAACTCAAGTTGCCGCCTTCCAATAGATTTTTTAGGTTCCCCGCCCAAAGCCCTCACCCTGCCCTCTCCCATCGGGAGAGGGGGAAGCCATCCCAGAATATATAACCTTGTTTGGGGTGAGGGAAGCCTCTTGAAACCAAGGCAGCAACTCGGGTAAATTACATCATTGAAGTAATACCGTGATCGTTCAACAATGGACGAAATTGCGCAAGCCGGTGATGGGGCAAAATAAATGAGGCAGCGCGAGATAGTATCTCGCGCATTTACGCAAACCCGCTACCCACAAGCCTTGAAAGGCATTGAATCCATATTCTGCGAACAAAGATTGCCGGTAAATTTTCTTATACTTCGTTGACACTTCCTCCACAAACCTTCCGGCAGTCATCCATAATCCCTCCACAATGGATTGATATATTTGAAGGGCAGGAACGAACCAAATCAATTACCACTGGAGGTAAAAATGTCGAATAATAATTTTGCAGGCTGGGTCATTGCCCGTACGATTGGTGTGCTCATCCTCCTCAGCCTGATCGGCGGAGCCGGATTTATGGCATACAAAGCTGGCGTCGCGCAGGGAATTGCGCAAGCTCCCGAAGTAGCGGTTGCGATTGAAAAGTCTGCCGAAAA
Organism: Chloroflexota bacterium; assembly: GCA_024434165.1. Classification (GTDB taxonomy): domain Bacteria; phylum Chloroflexota; class Anaerolineae; order Anaerolineales; family Villigracilaceae; genus Villigracilis. The sequence continues at coordinate 1,428 of QMIW01000042.1, forward strand.
TGGGCAGGTCGCGCCAGTCGCCCCGGTGTACGGATATGGCTACCCGCACCCTTATGGTTTTGGGCATCCGTACATCTTCAATCCCTTCGGCGCGATCTGCTTGTCCATCTTCTTCCTCTTCCTGTTCCTTGGGTTCATGAAGATGATGTTCTTCCGCCGTATGCGGCATGGCGGGGAGCGCCACGGACATTGGGGCAAAGGCTGGGAGGGCAGCGTCCCCTCGATGTTCGATGAGTGGCACAAACGCGCACACGAGGCCCCCGCAGGGGGCGGCGAGAAGCCCGCCGGGGAAAAGACGGAAGAGAAGTAGCAAGTAATAAGAAGCGAGTAGCGAGGAGGAGCGCAAGCCCTTCCTCGTTACTTAGCCCTCATGACTCGTTTCCCAAACCACTATTCACTATTCACCAATCACTATATACTTCCCCCCATGCCCGAACTTATCCTTGTTGTAGATGACGAACCCAAAGTTGCCCGCCTCGCCCGCGACTATCTGGAGAAAAACGGATTCAGAGTCATCACCGCCGCCGACGGTCAATCTGCGCTGGCAGCCGCCCGGCGCGACAAACCCGACCTGATCGTCCTCGACCTGATGCTCCCGCAAATGGACGGGCGCGAAGTCTGCCGCATCCTGCGCCGCGAAAGCGGCGTGCCCATCATCATGCTCACGGCTTTGTCTGAAGAAATAGACCAGGTAACCGGTCTCGAAATCGGCGCGGACGATTACATCACCAAGCCGTTTTCGCCGCGCGCATTGGTGGCGAGAGTCCGCGCCCTGCTTCGCAGGGCAAAGGGCGGAGTCAAACCGTCGGGCATTCTCCGCGCGGGCGGACTGGAAGTGGACCCGGATCGTTATCTCGTCACATTCAACGGCGGCCCCATCAAACTCACACCCAACGAGTTCAAATTGCTATACCTGCTCGCCAGCCATGCAGGGCAAACCCTCACCCGCGAGCAGCTGCTCGAAGACCTGCATGGCGCCGCCTCCAGCATGGACCGCAGCGTGGATTCGCACATCAAGAACCTGAGGAAGAAACTCGAAGCCGCATCGGGGAACTCCATGATCGAAACCATTTACGGCATTGGCTACAGGTTTATAGAAGGAAGCAACAAGAAATAGCCGGCGGGTAAAAGATTCAACCTGCAACCTGCATCTCCCATGTCCCACCAACCTCCCCACCACCCCCCTGCCGCTCAAAAGAGACGCCGTGGAGCCGGACGTTTTTTTCCGTTCATGATTTTTTTCTTCGGCGTCATCATGCTTTTCATCGGAGGCACCGCCGCTTTTCTTTATCTGATCTTTTCGGAATACTCCGGGGTTAGGAACATCTGGCTGCTGGTCTGCGGCGCCCCGGTGGGCGTGATTCTCTTCGTCTTCATCGCAATTTTCACTTTATACACCCGCTTCGGCAGGCCGATGGAACAGATCGTCAACGCCATTGATTCCATCGCCGAGGGCAACTTATCTGTCCGCGTTCCAGACGATGATTCGCCGCAGTTCCACGAGTTGATCAAGCGCTTCAACAAAATGGTCGGCGAACTCGAACGCGCCGAGCAGCAGCGCCGCAACCTCACCGCCGACATCGCCCACGAACTTCGCACGCCCCTGCACATCATTCAAGGCAATCTCGAAGGCATCCTCGATGGCGTCTATCAACCCACCTCCGAACACATCAACAACACGCTGGATGAGACCAAGCTGCTTGCCCGCCTCGTGAACGACTTGCAGACTCTCTCGCTTGCCGAAACGGGACAACTTCCGCTTCACCCCACCCGCTTCCTGCTTGCCGACCTGCTGGCGGATCTCGCTTCGAGTTTTTCCTCTCAAGCCGCCGCCCAAAACGTTGACCTGAAAACAAACATCTCGAACCCGGATCAACTGCTCACCGCCGATTACGACCGGCTCAACCAGGTGTTGTCCAACCTCGTCTCGAACGCATTGCGGCACACGCCTGCGGGCGGGATAATCTCCATCGAAACGGAATCAACTTCCGGCGAGAAAGGAAGCGTGCGGATCAAGGTCAAAGATTCAGGCGAGGGAATACCGTCCGAAGACCTTCCTTTCATCTTCGACCGGTTCTGGCGCGGCGATAAATCCCGCAGCGGGCGCGCGCACAGCGGGCTTGGGCTTGCAATTGCAAAACAACTGGTGCAGGCGCACGGCGGGGAGATTCAGGTTTCCAGCGAATTGAACAAAGGCACGGTCTTCACCATCGAAATCCCGGACGCGCCTTTAACGCTATAATGCTCGCGCACAGGAGTTCCTTCAAATTATGCGCGCGCGCCCACCCATTCTTCTCTTCATTGTTTCAGCGGTCTCCCTCGTTGTGTACCAGGTCGTCCGTCAGTTATACGCTCCATACTGGCAGGACCTGGCGAATACGTCTTTTGGGATTCTTGCAGGCACCCCGGACTGGCTCGCCTACCAAAACCGCCTGCTGGCTCCGTTTCTCATTTCGCTGATCGCGCTGACCGGAATTTCGCAGGTCTCCGCGCTCAAGGTGTTTGTCCTGCTGGCGGTGCTGGCGCAGAACCTCCTGCTTTTTTTTCTACTCCGAAGATCGAATGTGACGGGGGGACAGGCGGTTGCCGCGGTTCTGGCTTATTCCATGATGTTCCTGTTCATTCAAGAGTACAGCCTGTATCCCTGGGATTTTGCCGACCTGCTTCTGTTCTTGCTGTTTGCCTGGGGAGTGTTCGCGCGAAAGCCGCCGCTTTATTTCGTAATTCTTTTCTTCGTGACCATCCTCAACCGCGAGAGCGCGTTGTTCATCAGCCTGTTCATGATGTTCGATGCGTTTGAATTCAACGGCTCCGCGCCTTCGAGCGGGAAACTGACGCTCAAATCGAAAGCCAGGCTGATCACCGGCATCCTCCTCATGCTGGCAGGGATTTTGTACATCACCGCAATTCGCGAGGTTTTGTTCGTCAACCAGCCGGGCGGGTTCAGCGACAGCCGCCACGAGTGGGTCGGGAATCATTTCAACCTGCCGGAAAACCTTTTTACGCTTTTCATCGAAAATTTTTCCAGTCTTCACATTCTGAATTCGCTGTTCCTGCTGGGTTCGACGGCGTATGTGTTTTCATTTGCGAGGCGCGAGTGGAAGGCGGCGCTCCTGTATGCCGCCATGGTGTTCAACATTCTGGTCTTCGGCGTGGTCAACGAGAACAGGTTGTACGGAATCCTTTTGCCGTTTCTGGTCTTTTTCATTTTTGTTGCGGGGGATTCCGAACGGGCAAACCAGCCCAATTAGCCGCTTTCGGTTGGCGTGATAGAATAACCGCCAATGGAAATTTCAGAGAAACTGCAAGGCATTCTCGCCACCCTTCCAGCGAAGCCGGGCTGCTATCTGTATCGCAACGCCGAAGGGACGATCATCTACGTCGGCAAGGCGGTCAACCTGAAGAACCGCGTGCGGAGTTACTTCCACGCGGATTCCAGCCACGATAACAAGACCCGCCGCCTGGTGCGCGACATCGCGGATATCGAGTGGATCGTCGTCGGCTCGGAGCTCGAGGCGCTCATCCTTGAGATGAACCTCATCAAGAAGCACCGCCCCAGGTACAACGTCCGCCTCAAGGATGACAAGCGTTACCCGTACATCAAAGTCCACTGGAATGAGCCGTACCCGAAAGTGACCGTCACCCGCCAGATGACGGAGGACGGCGCGCGTTACTTCGGTCCGTACACCTCAGCGTGGGCGGTCTACCAGACGCTGGAGGTCTTGCGAAAGATCTTCCCATACCTGACATGCGACCGGGAGATCACCGGCAACGACCCGCGCGCATGTTTGTATTACGACATCAAACTCTGCACGGCGCCGTGCATCGGGGCGATTTCAAAGGAAGGCTACCGTCAGATGATCTCGGACCTGATGGAATTCCTGGGCGGACACAGCGAGCCGATTGTCCAGCGGCTGCAGCAGGAAATGCAAAAGGCATCGGACGAGATGCGCTTCGAGAAAGCCGCCGCCCTGCGCGACCAGTTGAAAGCCATGCAGTCCATCATCGAGCGCCAGAAGATCGTCTTCGGCTCGGACTATGAGGATTCGGATGTCATCGCCATGGCGCGCGCGGACGGTGAAGCCTGCGTGCAAATCTTCTTCATCCGCGGCGGCAAGTTGATCGGGCGCGAATACTTCATCCTCGAAGGCACGGAGGATGCCAGCGACAACGAAGTGATGGCGGAATTCGTCAAACAGTTCTATACTGAAGCGGCGGTCATCCCCGAACAGGTGATGCTGCCGCAGGAGATCGAGGAACGCAAGATCATCGCGCAGTGGCTGCGTTCCAGGCGCGGCGGGGAAAAGGTGGAACTCTTTGTGCCGAAAGAAGGTCAACCTAAAGACCTCGTGCAGATGGCGGCGGAGAACGCCTCGGAGACCCTGCAAGCCCTGCGCGCCCAGTGGCAGGCAGACGCTCACCGGCAGGAGCAGGCGCTCAGCGAATTGCAAGCCGCGTTGAATCTTCCGTCGCCGCCGAACCGCATCGAGTGTTACGATGTCAGCCATACGCAGGGCGTGGCGACGGTCGGCGCGATGGTGGTCTTCGAACAGGGCGTGCCGGCGAAAAATCTGTATCGCAAATTCAACATCGAAAGCACGAGCATCGGTGCGCCCGACGATTTTGCCTCGATGGAGGAAATGCTCACGCGCCGCTTCCGGCGTTGGAAAGGATCGCAGGAAGCAGAATCCGGTCCGGGGTCCAAAAAAGATGCGTCGTTCTCCTTCCTGCCGGACCTCATCATCATTGACGGGGGCAAGGGGCAGCTTGGTCGCGTGGTCAAAGTGCTGGAGCAGTTCGATTTGTACGGCAGGGTTCCGGTGGTGGGGTTGGCAAAGCAGGAGGAGGAGATTTTCTTCCCGCACAGGAGCGAGCCGCTGCTGCTGCCGCGTCATTCGCAGGGACTTTATTTGGTTCAGAGAATCCGCGATGAGGCACACCGTTACGGAATCACCGCGCATCGCAAAAAACGCACGAAGCTGGGTCTCGCGTCCCAACTGGATTCCATCCCCGGGATTGGTCCTGCACGCCGAAAGGCGCTCTTGAAACATTTCGGCTCTGTGGATAAGATTAGGGAGGCAAGCATCGAAGAGATGCTGAAAGTGAAAGGCATGAATGAAACCGCCGCGCAGAGCGTCAAGGCGCATTTGGAGTAGGAGTTAAGATGGTTACAAAATCGGTTACATTATCCAATCCGATTTATGAAATTCTTCAGCAAACAACCGGCGATGCCGACATCAACAACGCGCTGTCGAAGATCTTAAGGGATTTCTTCCAACTGAAAATTCAATCGCTACGGGAAAAAATTGCTGCGTATGAACAAAAATACGGGATGACATTTTCGGAATTTGAAGAGGCATGTCGGAGCGGCAAAATCGAAAATCCGTATTCCTATGAGGTCGAAAAAGATGATTGGGAGTGGGAGGCATCCATCACTGAAATGGAAGACCTGATGGAGTACGAGCAATGGCTGTCGTAAGCGTTTCCGAGTTTCGACAACATGTTGAAACCGTTGGCTCCAATTCCGATTCGGTCATGCGGATTCGCATCCTCAGCGAAACAAAAAGCCAGGTTCAGATGAGGATATTCCTTGCCAATCGCACCTTTTTGGATGTGTATTACAATGCCAAGACTAGTAAAACTGCTTTCGCCCAAATCAAGGATGACCAGCGTATTTTTGGAGCGGATAACGCACATGAATTCTGGCATTGGCATCCGTATGAAGATCCGCAACGCCACGTTCGCGCGAACGATGCTGTCACCTTCGATGAATTTCTGAAACGTGTGGAAGCGGCGATAAAATGAAAGAAGTCTGGATCGTGGACGACGACGAGGAGATGGGTCATGCCATCGGCTTGATGCTGCAGCTGCTGGATTACGTTCCCAAAAAATTTCTGAACCCGCGCCCGGCGGCGCAGGCTCTGCTGGCGGGCAAACGTCCCGAACTGCTGATCCTCGACATCAACATGCCGGAAGTGACCGGGTTGGACATGCTCGAGTTCCTCCGCCGCCGCAAGGAATGGAAGGACCTGCCCGTCATCATGCTCTCCTCCGAGGCGGCGGATGTGATGGTGGAGAAAGCCCTGCGCATGGGCGCGGACGGCTACGTGATGAAACCTGTTACAATTGACGAACTGGAAAAGGCGATGGCACAAGCCTTTTACAAGCATCTTTCAAAGTAAGCGAGTACGAATGACCGGAAAAATTTCAAAAACCAAAAAACAAACCCGAAGCCTGGAAGAGGCTTTCTCCCGCAGGCAGAGAGCCGCGCAGATTTTCTTCGCGGTCTTTGCCGTGATTCTCATCCTTTCGATGGTGCTTTCCGCAGTCACCACAAGTTTCTAGCATCGCCAACTGCCATACTCCCTGCGCGCGGCTCCTTCTGGCGCCGCGCTTTCTTGTGCGAGAAAAAGTACAGCAAAAGATGACAAGGAATCAATATGCTCGATAAATTAAAAGCCATCGAAGAAAAATTCGAACAACTCGGTAATGAACTGCTCGAGGTGGGCAACGATTACAAGCGCGCCGCGGAGATCAACAAAGAGCGTGTGGATTTGGAGCCGCTGGTCGAGAAGGCGCGGGAATACCGCCAGGCGGTGAAAAGCCTGGAGGAAGCCCGGGCAATTCTCACGTCGGAGAAGGATGCGGAGTTGGTCGCGCTCGCCGAAGCGGACATTGACGAACTCACCCCGAAGATCGAAGCGCTCGAAAAAACCATCAAAGGCATGCTCGTGCCGAAGGACCCGCGCGACGACAAGAACGTCATCGTGGAAATTCGGGCGGGAGCGGGCGGCGATGAAGCCGCCATTTTTGCCGCGGACCTGTTCCGCATGTACACGCGCTATGCCGAAGACAAAAAATGGAAGACCGAAATTCTCTCCGAAAATGCCATCGGCGTGGGCGGATACAAGGAGGTCATCTTCGAGGTCAAGGGAAAGGGCGCGTTTTCAAAATTGAAATACGAATCGGGCGTGCATCGCGTGCAGCGCGTGCCCGCCACCGAAGCGCAGGGGCGCATCCACACCTCCACCGCCACCGTCGCCGTGCTTGCCGAAGTGGACGATGTCGAAATCGAAATTCCCGAATCCGACATCGAGATCGAGGTCTTTCGTTCATCCGGCGCGGGCGGGCAGAACGTGCAAAAGAACTCCACCGCCGTGCGCTTGTATCATAAACCAACCGGCATGGTCGTGACCTGCCAGGACGAACGCTCGCAGCTGCAAAACAGATTGCGCGCCATGTCCATTTTGCGCGCGCGGCTGTACGAGATCGAAGAACAAAAACGCCGCGCCGAACTCGAAGCCGACCGCCGTTCGCAGGTGGGAACCGGCGAGCGTTCGGAAAAAATCCGCACGTACAATTATCCGCAGAACCGCGTCACCGACCACCGCATTGGTTTATCCAATTACAACCTGCCCGCCGTGATGGACGGCGACATTGACGGGTTCATTGACGAACTCACCACGCGCGACGAAGCGGGCAAACTCGCCGCCAGCGGCGTGGAAGATGACGAGTAACGAAAAGGAGAGGACGCGGTAACGTGTCCTTTTTAATTTATGCCCAAAACCATCGCCCGAATCTTTGCTGTCATTCTCGTTGCCGCGCTGGCATGGACCCTGCGAATGCGCGCCGTCTCCATGCTGCCGATTGACTTCGACGAGGACGATTACCTGCGCGCGGGACAACAATACGCGCATCTAATTCGGACTTCGGACTGGTCCGGTTTTCTGGAAACGAACTACCGCCCCGAACATCCCCCGCTGGCGAAAATCGCCTACGGCATCGTCTTTTCATTTTTTCCCGAACAGCCGCTCGTAGAGGATGTGGCGATCACGGCTGCCCCCGCCTCCTCCCTGCCCGAAGATTTGCTCCAAGCCGGGCGCACCGAAGCCGCCGTCTTCGGCACGCTGACCGCCGCCCTGCTCGCCCTCGTCAACCCGCTGGGCGGACTGTTCCTCGCGGCGCATACATTCACCATCAAATACACCAGCCAGATCATGCTGGACGGTCTCTCTGCGTTATTGAGTTTGAGCGCGGTTTTGGCGTATTGGCAGTTTAGGAAGAAAAACCACAACGGCTGGCTCATCGCTTCAGCGATTGTGCTTGGGCTCGCCGCAGACTCAAAGTACCTGCATGGCACGGTCGGTTTTGCCATCCTCGCGGACTGGCTGCTCGAAAATAAAGCCAGCCTCTCGCTCAAAAACCCGAAAGCATTCACGCCCATCCTCGGCTGGGGGATTCTTTCCCTGCTCACCTTTTTCGCTTTCAATCCCTATCTCTGGGCAGACCCCGCCGGGCGGTTGCAGGAATCCTTCGGCGCGGTGACGTACACCGTGACCAACCCGAATGTGGACCGCGCCTCCTACCCGTTCTGGCAGCAACTCAACTGGCTGACCATGTCGGTGCCGTGGCACAACAACCCGCGTGTGTTCGTGGTCATGCTGGATACGTTCATCGCATTTCTCGCCGTCCTCGGCTTCAAGCGGACGTGGGAACGACATCGCATTTTCGCGCTGTGGCTGGCAATTGATGTTTTCATCCTGCTGGTCTGGCGCACCAAATGGCCCCAATACATCCTGATCGTCACTGCGCCGTTGAGTCTCTCCGCTGCCGAAGGGACTGCCCTGCTCTGGGGTCAAATGCTCCAGGCGTGGAAAAACCGTCCGAAGACCGGAGCAGCCTACAGGAAGGTCGAGATGCGGCGCGCCGTCCCCTGGCTCATCCCCGGCTTGACCGCCTTCCTCGTGCTGACCATCTTCCCGCTCCTTTTCCAAATCGCCATTTCGCTGACGGATTTCAACAGCGCATCCATCCGCGACGGCTTCAGCGGCGGGATTTGGCGCGCGGTGTGGCAGGGCATCAGCGGGCAGATCGAAGCGGTTCAACTGGATATCGAGGCGCGTTCCAATCAGGTGAACTTCACGGGCTTGGGTTCGTACCCTGCCGTTTTTCAAGTCATCACGGCGGGCTTTGGCGATGGATACAACATCCTGTTTTTCAATGTGATGTGGACGCTTCTCTCCGTCACGCTGCAAGGCGGGCTGGGAGTGGCGGTCGCTTTGCTGTTATGGCAAAAAGGCGTGCGGCTGGGAAAGTTCTGGCAGGCGTTGTTCATCCTGCCCTGGGCAATCCCTGAAATGGTCGGCGCGCTGATGTGGCTGAACATTGTGCAGGAGGACTGGGGCTGGCTGTATCTCGCCGCGAAAAAGTATGGGGCGGACTCTTTCTTCGGCGCGCTGGTCAACGGCATCCAGACCAGTTCGAGCGCGTGGCTTTTGCTGTTCCTCCTGCCCGCCGTGTGGTATGGATTTCCGTTCATGATGCTGGCTGCCAGCGCGGGGTTGAAGATGATTCCGAAGGACGTGTACGACGCCGCCGCCATGGACGGCGCGAACGCCGTGCAGACGTTTCGTTTCGTCACCCTGCCGCTGCTCATGCCATTGCTCCTGCCCGCCTTCATCGTGCGCGGGATTTTTGCCTTCAACCAGTTCTATCTTTTCCAGGCGTTCTTTTTTTGGAACGCCACGCTTGCCACACTGTCCTACAATGTTTTCAACCCGTCGGGCTTCAACGCCCTTGGGCAATTTGCCGTCTCGGCGGTGATCAACATCATCACGGTCTTGATTCTCATCCTGTTCGTTTCCATGTTCAACCGCTGGAGCAGGGCGGGCGAAGGAGTGACGTATGCGTAACATTCCGTTCTGGAGACAGGTCGTCACGCAGATTCTGCTGGCGCTGACGGGTTTCTTCGTCATCCTGCCCATTTGGGGCATCGTGCGTCTCGCTTTCGACGGTTCCCTGCGCGGGCGTCCCACCGAGTTTTTACTCCTGCCGAAGCAGTGGTCGTTTACCGCGTTCATGCAGGTGTTGGATCGTCCCTATCAATCCGTTAACTTCTCCACTTTATTCAAGAACAGCATGGTGGTTTCGCTCAGTGCGGCGATCATCGCCATCATTCTCGGCATCAGCCTTGCCTACGCCTTCGCGCGCTTCCGCTTCCCCGCCCGCCAGCAGGGATTGTTTGCCATCCTGCTCACGGCGTTCCTGCCGCCTGTGGCATTCATGACGCCGCTCTACATCCTGCTCAGTATGCTGCAGATCCGCACCACGCTCTTTGCGCTGGTCATTGTTTATGCCGCGTTTGCCATGCCGTTCTGCATCTGGAACATGCGCGCCGCCTTCCAAGCCATTCCAAAGGAAGTGGAGGAAGCCGCCTTCCTCGACGGCGCGGGAGACTTCGGCACCTTCATTCACATCACGTTTCCATTGGCGCTGCCGTCCATCGCCGTCGCAGGTCTGATCGCCTTCCTGATGGCATATTCCGAATTCACGCTGGGCTGGCTCTTCGTCGAAAAAGCCGATAACGTCACGCTTGCCATGTCCATTTATGCCATCGTCCAATCGCAATATTCGGGCGGCGCGCAGCCGTGGAGTTACCTCGGTTCGCTTGCCATCATCATGTCCGTCCCCGCTGTGGTCATCTTCCTTATTTTCCAGCGCACCCTGCTCGAACGCATGATGTTCGGATCCGCCGAATGAACGCCGGAGAACTATTCCACGCTTACCTCGCCGAGTACCAGGGCGAGACGGCTGAATTGGATCTTCAACTGATTCTCGCGCACGTGATGGAAGTCCCGCGCTCGTGGCTGCTCGCCCACCTCGACTCGCCTCTGACTCCGCCGCAGGTTGATTCAGCGAATGACGCCTTTGCCCGTCTGCGGGCTGGGACTCCGCTCCCCTACATTCTCGGTCACTGGGAATTTTACGGTCTCGATTTCGACCTCACGCCCAATGTGCTGATTCCGCGCCCGGAAACCGAACTCCTGGTGGAAAAAGCCATCCAATGGCTGGGCAGCAGTCCCGAAAGACGAACCGTCGCCGACATCGGCACCGGCTCCGGAGTCATCGCCGTCTCCATCGCCATGCACGTCCCGGATGCGCGCATCCTCGCCACTGATATTTCCATCAAGGCATTGAAGGTCGCCAGGCACAACGCGCAGAAATTTCACGTCCATCACAAGATTGATTTTCTGCAATGCGACCTGCTGCCACAACACATTGACCCATTGCCCACCGACAGTCATTTCGACTTGATCTGCGCCAACCTGCCATACATTCCGACCCAAACTTTGCATGGACTTCCCGTGTATGGGCGTGAACCCACTCTCGCCCTGGACGGAGGCGAAGACGGGCTCGACCTGTTCCGCCGGCTGCTCGCCCTATCCACAGAGTGGCTTGCGCCGCGAGGCGCGCTCCTGCTGGAGATCGAAGCCGCGCAGGGGATGAAAGCCCTCAGCCTGGCATACGACCTGTTCGCAGAAGCCGCCATTCAACTGCATAAAGACCTCGCCGGGCGCGACAGACTGCTCGAAATCCATTTGCACGAATAAAATAGGGACATGAAAACCGAAATCCTCCCCGCAGTAAACCTCCCGCGCGCGCTCGACGTTCTAAAAACCGGCGGTATTGTCGCCTTCCCCACCGACACCGTCTACGGGTTGGGCGCGCTCGCTTTCGACAACGCCGCCATCGAAAGCATCTACGCCGCCAAGGATCGCCCCATCGAAAAAGCCATCCCAATTTTGATTGGCGATTTGAGCGACCTCGAAAAGGTTGCGATGAACGTCCCGGATATGGCTCTCCGTTTTGCCGCCCGCTTCTGGCCCGGACCGTTGACCTGCGTCGTCCCCAAACAGCCGGCTCTCCCTCCAGCCGTCTCTGCCACTCCCACCGTCGCCGTGCGCATCCCAAACCATCCCGATGCGCTTGCCCTGCTGCGCGCTGCCGGACCGATGGCTGTCACCTCGGCAAACATCTCCGGCGCGCAGAGCCCAGCCGCCGCGCAGGAAGTGTATGACCAACTCAACGGGCGGATTCCGTTGATATTGGACGGCGGCAGGACGCCCGGCGGCATTCCATCCACGCTGGTAGATTGCACCGGAGACAAACCCGTTATTTTGCGCGAAGGACCGATTGCGCTGGAAACGCTGCTTGCCGCACTCGATTAATTTCTCATCGAACACTTAATCACGGTTCAGCCGTCTTTTAACTCCCCCCATATAATGACTATTGCATTCTCCTGATTACTCCCCTGTCCGGCTTGGGCAAGCCGCTGGGGAGTGATTTTTTACGACAACGGCCACGTGGGCAGGACGTCCATTTCCAACTCGGAGACATGCCCCAGCGCGTAGCGGAAATATCCCGCCGCGCCGATCATCGCCGCATTGTCGGTGCAAAGCGAAAGGGGTGGAATGTGCACGGGGAATTCCGTCTGCGCTTTGAATGTCTGGCGCAAGGCGCGGTTGGCAGAAACGCCGCCCGCCACCAGAATTTCCTTCGCGCCGAATTCGCGCGCCGCATCCATCGTTTTCCTGAACAGCACATCCACCACCGCTTTTTGGAACGAAGCCGCCAGGTCATGCACGGGGAGGTTGTGACTGCGCTTTTTCAAATCCTGCACTTCATAAAGGACGGAGGTTTTCACTCCACTGAAGGAAAAATTCCAGGTTCCATCGAGCCAGGCGCGGGGAAAGTTGAAGCGCGAAGCGTCCCCCTCCTCCGCCGCTTTCTGGATGGACGGTCCGCCGGGGTAGGGTAAATCCAACAGCCGCGCCACCTTATCGAAGGCTTCGCCCGCCGCATCGTCCAGCGTGGAGCCGAGGCGCCGATAGGTCAGGTGGTCGGTCATCAGATTCAACTCGGTGTGACCGCCGGAGACAAGCAGAGCCATGAGCGGGAATTGCGGCGCGGGCGGTTCGCCTTCCCCCGCACTACCCCGCAGAACGGCGCTGTCGTACACCCACGCGGAATAGATGTGCCCCTCCAGGTGATTCACGCCGACAATGGGTTTATCGAGCGCGAGCGCGATGCCTTTCGCCATGTTCATGCCGACGATGAGCGAGCCGGCGAGACCGGGTCCCTGTGTGACGGCGATGGCGTCAATATCGTTGAGCGTGAGGTGCGCCTGCGCAAGCGCCGCCTGCACAACGGGGATGATGCTCAACACATGCTGGCGCGACGCGACTTCGGGAAACACGCCGCCATAGCGGGCATGGACTTCCATTTGGGACGCAACGACGGACGAAAGCAGCGCGCGTCCGTTTTCGAGGACGGCGCAGGCGGTTTCATCGCACGAGGTTTCGATGGCAAGGATTCGGGCGGGTTTCAGTTCGGTCATAAATATCTCAAGAAGGCATCGGGGTTGGCGAGAAAATCCCGCGTCAAATTGACGTGCTCCAATTCATTATATTTCACTTCGCGGATTGTGCCATCCTGAAATTGCAAAATCTGCGCGCCGGGAAAGGCAAGGAGGATGGGCGAATGTGTGGCGATGACGAACTGCGCCTCTTCCCCGACCATTTGCCTGACAGCCGCAAGAAAACTGAGCTGCCGGGACGGCGAAAGCGCCGCTTCGGGTTCGTCCATGAGATACAAGCCGCCGGGGACAAACCGCGCCTGAAAGAGGGTGAGAAAGGCTTCGCCGTGCGAGAAGTTATCGAGGTCCTTGCCGTAGCGATTCTTCATCGCTGCCAACTGACCTTCATACGCCGAACGCGCCAGGTCTGCCGCATATTTCGAACGTCCCTTGTAATCGCGTTCCACATTCTTCATCTCTTCTTCCAGTTCCTCGCGCGTCTCACGCATGGAGCGGGCATATCCGAAGAAATCCTCGGCGCGCATGAAGAAACCCTTGCGCGTCCGCTTTGTCCAAGCCAGTTTGAAGTAACGCGCCAGTTTGCGGATGGGCGCGAGGGTCTTGTCCGTTTTCACGCTCTCGCTCCCCACCGTGATGGATTCGACCGCGCAAGCCAGCGCCTCCAGGACGGTGGATTTGCCGGAACCGTTCTCGCCCACGAAGAAAGTCACAGGCGCGGTGAACTCGATCCCGGAAAGCGAGCGGACGACGGGAACGGTGAAGGGAAACTCACCCGTATCGCTTTCCAGAAAGGGGCGCAGTGTGACGGATTGAAGATGAATCATTGTGGACGATGGACCATGGACAACGGACGATGGGAACGTTTTCCATGGTCCATCGTCCGTCGTCTGTGATCGTTATTTCTGCTTCCACTTTTTCATCGGCAAAACAAAATCATACGGGTAGTCCGCGAGTTTTTCCACAGAGCCGTCGGGGCGCATCCAATAGGAATCCTCGATGCGGAAGCCCATACCCTGCTCCGGGTAATACAGCCCCGGTTCGATGGTGAAGATGGCGCCGGGCTTGAGGCGGTTATCGTCCGAGACGGTATGCCTGCTCCAGGGTCTCTCGTGGAGATTCAAGCCGATGCCGTGCCCCAGCGAGTGGACGTAGCCCTCGGTCAGGACTCCCTCCGTGTGCATGGGGGTCTTGTGCCCGTTCGCATTGAAGGCGTCGCAGACGAATTTCTGATAGTCCTTGAACGCGGCGTTCATGTCAATATTCTCGACAACCTTTTCGTAGACAGTTTTCACCTCATCGAACAATTTCTGCGCTTCCGGGGCGGCGTAGCCCAAGCTCCACGTGCGGGTGAAATCGTAATAGTAGCCGCCGCCCGCCTCGGCAGGATAGAAGTCGAACACGATGGTCTGACCGAGGCGCATCAAATCGGCGGGATTGCCCGAGGAGTGCGGCACGCCCGCATCGCGCCCGATGGCAAAGATAAAACCGGATGGCAGTTCCGCGCCCAGCTCCGAGGTCCAAAGGCGGATTTTCGAGTGGACGTCGCCCACTGTCAGCGGGGAGCCATCCTCTTTCAACAGGACTTCATCCTCCCGCACATCACGGGACGTGAGATATTCACGCACCTTGTCCACCACCGCAGCGGTGACCCTGCCCACCCTGCGGATGCGTTCCACTTCCCTTTCATCCTTCGATTCCATGGCGTACATGAAAATCGAATCTTCCTGGTTCTCGCCGACCAGTTCCAGTTCGGGCAGTTCCGTTTTGATGCGCCCGGCAATGTGCAATGCCATGCCCAGATCGGTGTGACCAAACATGCCAACCCGCCCCGCTGTAACGCCGCACTCCGTCAGGATTTCTTTCGGACGTTTTGCCAGGTCTTCCATTGCGCCGGTGCGCAGGGGAATCACCTTCAGGCCGCTTTTTTCGGCTTCGTCGCGTTCCATGGCATTGCAGTACAAAACGGGCGTCTCGCCGCGTTTTTTGACCAGTACCGCTTTATTGACGTGCCCGCCGCCCGTCAGGTAATACATGGGCGGATTGTGCTCGGCGTTGCCGAGAACGATCATGGCATCCAGGCTGCGGGATTGCATCAAAGCATCGAGGTCTGATTTCATGGGGTCTCCAGTTGGTTGAGTTTTGAAAATTCGCGTGCAATGTCTTCGTTCTCGAATTCCAACTGCACGAGTTTTTTATCGCGCAGGAACTTCGCAGATACGCCGATCAATTGGTCGGCTTCGCTGAACATGGCAAGGATCGTCAACGGGCGGCGGGTCACCAGCCTTCCGTAAAATGGGATTGCCAGCGTTTTGGCGACCGCCTCGACCATCGTCCCGCCGAGGATGCCGGCAAACAGTCCTGCCGCGCCGCCCAGCACAAAAGGCGTGTTGAGAGTTTGCGGCGATGTCCCTTCGGGGGCGAGCAGCGTCACCGGAACGAACACGACCGCCCCCACGATAAGCCCGGCAATCAAAAATGGAACAAGCGTCACCATGGCGATGCGGCGTTCCTTTTCTGCGCAGGCTTTGCACATGGGCACTTTCATCTCCAGGGTCACGGGTTTGCTGCGGATCTGTACGCCCATGTTCAGGGACATGCCCAGCGTCTCTTCCTTCGGCTTGCCGCAGCTCACACACCGCTCCGGGAATTTGAGGGCGGGCGGTTTTTTCAGGTCGGGGATGGGGAGTTGGAAAATCATTTTTCACCTGTAAAACTCCGAAGGAGCGGCATGATTATGGTGCCGATAAAAAAATTCGGTGGCGGTAAAGGAGGAAGTGAAGTAGAGCGAGGTAGTATCTCGCTCTACTCAGCGCATCACTTCAGTCGCAGGGGCGATCCGTTTTGGCAAAACAGGCAGCCAATCTGTAAGAAAGGGTCGCCCTGTGCCAGGCATTTTGAAAAAGCATGGGTGCGCCGCCCCTACCGCGTAATATCAGTTAGTAAATTCTTCAACCCCACCAGCAGCGCGCCCTCCTGCTCAGGCAGGACGGTGCGCGGGTCGAGCAGCACGTTATCGTTCTCCGTCCGCGCGATGATGGGCGGATTATTTCTCCGCAGGGCGCGCAAAAATTTTTCGGCAGATTTGACCTTGAGTTCGAGCAAAACGGTTGGGATGGTTTCGCCAGGAAGCGACCCGCCGCCCACCGTGGATTGACCCTCGACCACTTCACCCTGCCCCAATTCCATGCGCCACGCCTCCGCCCGACCCCGAACCTGTTTCAACGTAAGCGATATCATCTTCAGGATGGGGATTTCGCGCTCCGCCTCATCCTTGAGGTAATGCGCGAGCGTGGCAGATAACCCCGCCAGGCACGCTTTATCCGCACGGACGGCTCGCGCCAGCGGATGCTTTTTGATTTTGTCGAGCAGGGATTTCCTGCCGGCGATGATTCCCGCCTGCGGACCGCCCAGCAGTTTATCGCCGGAGAACATAACCAGATCCACGCCGGCTTGCAGGGATTCCTGAACCGTCGGTTCGTGAGAGAAGCCGTATTTGGCGGTGTCGTACAACGCGCCGGAGCCGAGGTCATCCACAACAGGGATGCCCGCTTTGTGAGCCGCATCCACGATGTCTTTCAGACCGGGCTCTTCGGTGAAGCCGATGATCCTGAAATTGGAGCGGTGCGCGCGCATGACCAGCGCGGGCGCTTCTTCGAGAGCGGATTGGTAATCGGATAAACGGACTTTGTTGGTTGTGCCAATCTCCACCAACTTCGCGCCGGATTGTTTCATCACTTCCGGCACGCGGAAGCCGCCGCCGATTTCGACCAGCTGCGAGCGGGCGATGACCACGCCCTTTTTGTGCGCCAGCGCAGAAAGCGTGAGCAGGACCGCCGAAGCGCAGTTGTTGACCACGAGCGCGGATTCTGCGCCGGTCAATTTTTGCAGAAACGCTTCGGCGTGGATCAAACGCGAGCCGCGCCTGCCGGTTTCCAGGTCGAATTCGAGGTTGGAGTAGCCGCGCGAGACAATGTCCATTGCATGGATGGCGGCATCGCTGAGGGGGGCGCGTCCCAGGTTGGTGTGGAGGATGACCCCCGTGGCGTTGATGACCGGATGAAGGGTCTGCGCCGTCCAGGCGGAGAGGGTGGATTCGGCTTGGGCGAGGATCGAGTCGGTAGATGGCAAGCCAGCCAGCGTCCCGGCTTTGAAGCGTGCGCGGATGTCGTCCAATGTTTGGCGCAGGGCATCCAACGTCAGCGGTCTGCCGAAACGCGCAACCAGGTGCGCGGTCGTTTCGGTTTGAAGAAGCTGCTCGACGGAGGGAAGGTTACGAAGGGTCGTCATCGTGAATTACAGGCGGACGGCGGTTGGCTTTTTCGCGGACGCGGATGAAATACTCCGCGGCAATGAATCCGCCTGCCAAACCGAGAATGACATAAAGGGTGACGAGACGCCCAAGTTGAAGCCAGGCGAGCGTGGCGCCGTAGATGCCCACCCACAGCGCCTGCCGGATGATGACGTTGGCTTCGGCGGGCGGGTCGGACGGGAAACGTTGATGCAGGTAAAAGACGATGGGAAGCGCCGTGCCTGTGAGCGCCATGAGCAGGAGGGCGAAAAATCCCCAGCGCGACCAGACGTAGGGAAGGGTCATCGTGATGACGAGGTACAAGCCGCCCCAGCCGATGAGCGCGAGGGCAAGAGCGGAAAGCCCGAACGGCTTGAAATGAAGTTTTTCTTCCATTGACGGAATTATACCCGCATCAGATTCCGCCCCCAAAAGGGAACGTGGAGGGTTTTACCGCGCAGCACGCCAGGAGCGCAAGGTGAGTCTGGCTCTTCCATTTCTGGCGGGAAAACCATTATCACGAAGGATCACAAAGGATGTTTTGGAGATTTTTCCCTTTGTGCCCCTTTGTCTCCTGGGTGGTTGAAAAAAAGACGTTAAGAACGGTAGACCCGTGAGCCTTTAACCCGGCGCGCATTGCAATTCGGAATATGGTGAGAGTTACAACAACGGATTCCAGACGATGGACAACACCATGGCAAGCACCACAAACAAGGCGGCGATTGCCGCAAAGAAGACGCTGATCTCGATGGTTTCCGTGACCGTGAACAACTGAGTGGGCAATTTATCGAAGACTTCCTGCAATTCGACGGCGCTCTCGGCAAGGTGATATGAACCGCCGGTGATGTCGGCAACCTGCCTGAGCGTGGCTTCGTCAATCTCGCGGCGGAAGTTGCCGCCGCCTCCCCCACCGCCGCCCATGAAGGGGTCGAACGGGTTCGAGTAGGAAGCGTACGGATTGCAGTTCATTGGCGAGGTGTTGTTGGTCGTGCCGAAGCCGATGGTATAGACGCGCACACCGCGGGCGGCTGCCATGCGCGCGGCTTCGAGCGGATGGATGCCAGTGGTGGTTACGCCGTCGGTCAACAGAACGATGATGGCAGGCACGTAAACGCCTTCGGGCAGCGGCGTCACTTCAAGACTCGAATAAGGGCTGACAACCGAATCGTCAATTTCGGAGATGGCGTTGAGCGACATGAGGATGCCCTCGCCGATGGCGGTGCGCCGCGCTGTGGCAATGTTCTGGATGGTCGCTTCCAGCAGGGCGCGGTCGGTGGTGGGACGCTGGGCTATCGCCGCAAACCCCGCAAACACGACGATGCCAATCTGCGTGTTCGAGTCCTGCGCCCTGATGAATTCCAGCGCGGCGGCTTTGGCGGATTCCAACCGGTTCGGGAAAATATCGGTGGAGCACATGCTGCGCGAGACGTCAATGGCGAGGATGATGGTGGCGTTGGCGGCAGGCAATGTGACCGTGGAAACGGGCCGCGCCATCGCCATGATAAGGCTGGACAACGCCAGCAGGAACAGCGCGAATGGCAGGTGACGCTTCCATTGGGATTGTTTGGGCAGGGCGGCGCGGATCAGCGACAGGCTCGAGTAGCGCACGGCAAACGGTCTGCGGCGGCGCAGAATCAGGATATAGGCGAGAATCGAGATCGGAATCAACGCCAGAAGATACAAAACCGGGGACCAGAGCAACTCCATCAGAACCTCCAGCGCCGACCGGGTTGTCATGCCGAGCGCAGCGAAGCATCTCCACTGTAATAGCGAGACGCTTCACTGCCGCTCAGAGTGACATGCACCGGGAAACTACGGCACACGGCTAAACCACAACAACGACA
Organism: Chloroflexota bacterium; assembly: GCA_024434165.1. GTDB lineage: Bacteria > Chloroflexota > Anaerolineae > Anaerolineales > Villigracilaceae > Villigracilis. Next base: position 20,716 of record QMIW01000042.1, read on the forward strand.
ACGCACCGCCAGCCAATAAGAGCAATATGCTCACGCCCGCAAAGATCGCAGTGACTTCGGTCTCTTCACGCTCGACCCGCAGGCGCGGCTCGATGCTTTCGTAAATCTCGTGCAGGTCTTCCGCATCCTGCGCGTTGAAATATGTCCCTTCGGTGATTTCGGCAATCTGCCTGAGGGCGGCTTCATCCACCTGCGTGAAGACCGTAAACCCGTTTACTGTCAACTGTATACCTTCGGTGCTGCCGATCGCAATCGTATGGATGCGCACGCCGCGCTCCGCCGCGAACTCCGCCGCCGCCAGCGGGTCGGGGTCCATGTTGTTCTCGCCATCGGTGAGCAGGACGATGACCGAGGATTGGTCTGCGGAAACTTCGGGGGTTGCGTTGAGCGGCGCGGGAACCTGCGCGCCTTCGAATCCCGTAATCGGAGTCTGACCCGTCAGATTGGCAATTGTGTTCAGCGAAGCCACGATGCCATTCGCCAGCGACGTGCCGCGTTCCGGTTTCAAGCGTTGGATCGCTTCAATGACGGCAGCCTGGTCTGCCGACGGAATCTGCACGGAGAGTCCGCTTTCGCTGAACGCCACTACACCGATCTCCACCGTCGAAGGCTGGCGCGAGACGAAATCAATCGCCACCGCTTTGGCGGCTTCGAGCCGGTTCGGCTCGAAATCCTCCGCCGCCATGCTGCCGGAGACATCGAAGGCAAGGATGACGATTCCCTCCACCTTGGGCAGACCCACCACCATCTGCGGGCGCGCCAGCGCGATGAACAAAACCGTCAGCCCGACCAGAAACAAAATCGCGGGGATATGCCGCCTCGCCCCGACACTGCGCCCCGACGCCTGCCGGACCAAGCCCAAACTTCCGTAACGAAGCGCGAGTTGATGGCGGCGTCTTTGCATTCGCAGGTACAACAGCGCCAGCAGCGGAATCGCGGTCAACGTCCAAAGCATGGAAGTCCAAATGAACGACATGGCTTCGTCATCTCCGGCGCTGGCGGCGCAGCATCACAAAACTGGCAATCGCGTGAATCAAATCGGATTCGGTGGAGAGCGGCAGCACATCCACGCCTGCGCGTTTGAACGCTTCGCTCAACGCCGTCTCGCGTTCGCGCGCCGCCTCCATGAACCGCTGGCGGAACTTTTTGTCGTGCGTATCCACGTACAACTGCTCGCCTGTCTCGGCATCCTCCAGCACCACATAGCCCACGTCCGGCAGGGATACCTCGCGCGGGTCCCAGAGGCGGATCGCGATCACCTCATGGCGGCGGCTGAGCAAACTCAGCGAACGCTCCCAGCCGGGCGCGCTGATGAAATCCGAAACGATGAACACCAGCGAACGTTTTTTGACGGCGTGCAATGCGCCCTTGATCAAAACAGACAGGTCGGTCATCGGCGCGCGGGACAGGCGCGGCTGTTTGAGGAGGTCGTTGATGAGACGCAGGACGTGCAGCCGCCCGCCTCTTGCCGGGACCGTGTGCTGGATGCCGCTCCCAAACATGATCGCCCCGACGCGGTTTCCGTGCCGCGTGAGCAGGCGCGATAACGTGCCGACGAAATCAATCAACACATTCCGCTTTTGGTTTTCGAGCGCGCCGAAATCCACCGAGGGGCTCAAATCCAGCAGGAACCATGCGATGATCTCGCGGTCTTCCATGTACTGGCGGACGTACGGCGTATCCATGCGCGCGCTGACGTTCCAGTCAATGTAGCGGATGTCGTCTTCCGGCTGGTACTCGCGCAGGTCGGCAAAGTCCACGCCGAAGCCGCGAAAGAGACTGCGGTAATCGCCCTGCAAATATCCGTCCAGGCGGCGGATGACCTGCCAATCGAGCCGGTGCAGGATGCGCTCAGGAGTTCGCGCGGACGTTGAAGTGTTCATTCAGAGGCACCACGGGAATCGGGATGCGGTCGAGAATCTTCGTGAGAATTTCATCGCTGGTCACTTCGTCCGAAAGCGCTTCGTACGAAAGCACCAGCCGGTGACGGATGACATCGAGCGCCATATCCAGCACATCCTGCGGCAGGACGTAACTGCGTCCGCGCACGAAGGCGAGCGCTTTGGCGGTGAGAATCAAATTGATCGAGGCGCGCGGGCTGGCGCCGAAGGTGATGTAACGTTCGAGGTCCGTCAGTCCCACATCCCTCGGGCTGCGCGTGGCGTTCACGAGTTTGACCGCATACTCGATGAGCGACGGGTCCACATACACTTGATCTGCCTTCTTTTGCAGTTCGACCAGCTGCTCGGTGGTGAGCACCTTCTGGACGGCTTGCAATGCGCCGGTCATGCGCTCCACGATGACGAACTCCTCCGTCGGGTTGGGGTAGCCGACCAGCACCTTGAGCATGAAGCGGTCTACCTGCGCTTCGGGCAGGGCGTACGTCCCCTCGGTTTCGATGGGATTTTGAGTCGCCAGCACCAGAAACGGGTTCGGCACTTTGAAGGTTTCGCGCCCGATGGTCACCTGCCGCTCCTGCATCACTTCGAGCAGGGCGCTTTGCACCTTGGCGGGCGCGCGGTTGATCTCATCCGCCAGCAGAAGGTTCGTGAACACCGGACCAAGCGAGGTGTTGAACTCGCCGGTTTTCTGGTTGTAGATGCGCGTGCCGACCAGATCGGCTGGGACGAGGTCCGGCGTGAACTGGATGCGTTTGAATTCGCCGCCGATGGAATCCGCCAGCGTTTTGATCGCCATTGTCTTCGCCAGCCCCGGCACGCCTTCCACGAGGATGTGTCCGCGCGCGAGCAGCGCCACGATGAGCCGCTCAAGCAGGTGGTCCTGCCCAACGATGACCTTCTTCACTTCGTACAGCACACGTTCCATGGGAAGTTTGTTCTCACGGTTGGTTTGTTCCATGTGGGGTCTCCTTTGGATTAATGACGCTCCCGGCGGCGTCCCCGCCGCCGAGGACAGCGGCGGGAGGGTACAAGACTAATACGGCGGCGAGCCCATCCCGCCGACGGCAACGTTGATGGGGACAGCAAACCCGATGCCGACAAAGAAATTTTCTTCGGTGGGATTGATCAGCCCGGTGACGATGCCGATGACGTGTCCGTAACGGTTCAACAGCGGACCGCCGGAGTTGCCGGGGTTTGCCGCGGCGTCGAACTGGATCATGCCGGGGATTTCCACGTTACTGCCCGGCACGCGAAAGACGCGGTCAAAGCCGGAGATGACTCCTGAACTCATCGAACTGTACAAGCCGAACGGGTTCCCAACCACAAAGGCTTCATCCCCCACCCGCATCGCGCCGGGGTTGCCCAACACTGCAGGGACGACGAACAACGGCGTATCCAACGCCTGGATGACGGCAAGGTCGAGTTCGGGCATTTCCGTGATGATCTGCGCTTCAGACTCCGTGCCATCTGCAAAGGTGACGGTGATGCGGCTTGCGCCCCGGATGACGTGCAGGCTGGTGAGGATGTCCCCGAAGCTGTCCACGACCACGCCGCTTCCCAAGCCGAAACCTGATTCAGCATCCCGATGCTGTTCCTCCGTTTGAATCAAAACCAGCGACGGCTGGATGATCTGGTACACCTGCGCCGAATACGCAGGCGGCGGGGTGGCGGATGCCATCGCCGAAGCGACCGACGCGTTGACATCCTCCGCGCTGAGCTGGCTGGGTTGGACGACGACGAAATGATAGAGCAGGATGACCAAAAGGGCGGCAAAAACTCCCGAGGCGAAGGGCAGCCCCCGCCGCAGAAGCGAAGCGATGTTCTTCATCCGCCCTTTCCATCGCTCGATTTTCGTTTCAGACGATTCGCTCATGCACAGTTCCTTGATAAAAGGGAGAACGTCAGATGCGATTCAATGCTTGATAACACTATAAGGCTTGTATTTTAGATAAAGATGAGAGAATTTACCCCATTCTTACACTCAGGAAGTTGGGTTACAAATTTCACAGATTTGAGCGGGGGAATGTATACTTTCAGTGAGCAGTAATCAGTGATCGGTGATCAGTGAGCAGTGACCGGGATGAGGTGTGATGATGAATGTTGCGGATGCAATTCGATTGAAGCGCGCGGTGCGGAAGTTTCAGGATAAGCCCCTGCCCGACGATGTGATTCGCGCAATTCTGAACGCGGGGCGGAGGTCGCAGTCGTCGAAGAACGAGCAGGGCTGGCGGTTCATCGCGATTCGAGAGAAAGACACGCTGAAGCAGCTCTCGACCTGCGGCACGTGGGCGGGACATCTCGCGGGCGCGGCGCTGGCAGTTGCCATTTTGACCCCCGACCCGACGGCGAAATTCCAAACCATGTTCGATGCGGGGCAGGCGGCGGCATTTATGCAGTTGATGGCGCTCGAATTGGGCGTCGGTTCATGTCCCGCTTCGATCTACGAACACGATAAAGCGCGGGAGATTTTGGGGTTTCCTCCTGAATGGCATGTACGGATCATTTTGTCGTTTGGCTATCCTGCAAACGAGGAAAAACTATCCGCGCCGCCGAAGAAGGGGGGACGGGCCGCGTTCGAGGATGTGGTGCATTGGGAAAAGTGGCAGGGTAATTGGGGATTGGGAATTGAAGGGAGGAGGATTGGAGGATTAGGGAATTGGCGCATTGACCAGGTGCGCTGGCTGAGCGATTGGGAAAAGTAAGCCGCGCCTGGCGTATAATGGAAGAAAATCCGCTGGCAGCGAAAGGGTAAAGTCATGGCGAAGAAAAAGTTCACTCCCGACGAGATCAAGCACCTTGAGTTCATCCAGGACGTGGTCAGCCGCACGAACTCCAACTCCTTCCAGATGAAGGGCTGGATGGTGGCGATCGTTTCCGCCCTGCTGGCGATCTTCGCTGACAGGCAGAACGATCTGTACGTCCTCGTGGCGCTCATCCCCACCTTCATCTTCTGGGGTTTGGACGCCTACTACCTTCAGCAGGAGCGCAAATTCCGCGGCGTGTACAACGATGTGGCGGGGCTTTCCAAAAGCTCGAAGGAAATCCAGCCCTTTGCCATGCCCATCCACCAGTACACGGAGGACAGTTATTCTTACTGGAACGTCTTCGGCTCAAGGACGATCATCCTGCTGTACCTGCCCGTGGTCCTGATTCTGCTGGGGATTTATTTCTTTTTGTAAAACAACCATCCACGAATAGATCACGAATAAACGAATGTCATTGGGTTATTCGTGCATTCGCGAAAATCATTCGTGGACGGTTCTCATCCAACAGGGAGTCAACCCATGAGCCATTGCTTCATCAGTTATTCGAACGGGGACGCTGACGAATTCGGACCCCAGTTAGCTTTGGAACTGGAGGGTGGTCATCCGTTTGTCGAGGCGTGGTTCGACAAACGCGATATCAAGCCCGGTCAAACATGGGATGAAAGAGTCCCCGAAGCGATCAAGACCTGCAAATGCCTGCTGTTCGTCATGACGAAGGACAGCGTTGCGGAAAATTCGATCTGCTTCGATGAGTGGGATTTGGCGCTCAAATACAAGAAGCCGATTCTGGTTCTACGCCTGCACAAAGACGCAGAACCGCCGTTCCGATTGGGAAAGCGCCAGTGGATTGACTTCACGGATAACCACAAAGCAGGGATGGCAAAATTACTGCTGGCGATCCAAAGATTAGATAAGCCCGAAGGTCAACTTGACATATTGAAAGATAGACTCGCCGATGCCGAGCGGGATTTGGTTCGGGCAACACAAGAAGATAAACCGCGCATTCAATCTGAAATCGAAGAACTGATAAAGCAAATCGAAGTTCAACAGAAAATCGCCGAAGACCCCAAAGCCGCTGCAGAGCAGACTCAGAAAAACATCGAAGCAGGGTTGGAGCGCGAGCGACAGCCAGTCAAACCGACAGCGGCACAGACTTCCACCAAGTTCATCAATCCCCCTCCTGGCATCGCGCCGAATTATTTCCAAGACCGCTTTGTCGAGACCGAGCAAATCGTCCACTTCCTGCAAGATGACTCGCAGAGGCTGATGACCATCGTCGGGCGCGGAGGGGTGGGGAAAACGGCGATGGTGTGCAGACTGCTCAAAGGTCTGGAGGGAGGCGAACTTCCAGATGGGCTGGGCAACATGCGGGTGGAGGGAATCGTCTATCTCAGCGAGAGCGGAAGTCACCGCGTCAATTTCGCCAATCTGTTTTATGACCTGTGCAAACTCCTGCCTGCCGATGCCGCGAACGCGCTGGACACCGTCTATAAAAATCCGCAGGCGAGCACTGCGTCGAAGATGAGCGCGCTGTTGGACAGGTTCACGGCGGGGAAGGTGGTTCTGCTGTTGGATAACGTCGAACCGCTCATCAGCGTCGAGACCTTCGACATCGCCGACGCGGAACTGGATGAATGCCTGCGCGCCCTGCTGCATGGAGCGCACAGCGCGTTGAAGGTCATCCTGACCACGCGCGTCGCCCCGCGCGGACTGAACCTGTGCGAGCCTGGCAGGCAGCGCGTGTTGACTCTCGACAGCGGCTTGGAGCAGAAATACGCCGTCGAAATGCTGCGCGAAATGGACGTGGACGGGAAGTTGGGGCTGAAATCTGCCAACCTTGAAGCCTTGAAGCGGGCATACGAGCGGACGCTAGGTTTTCCGCGCGCGCTCGAAGCCCTGTTTGCCATCCTGGCTTCCGACCGTTATACGACGCTCGAAGAACTGCTCGCCATGCCCACGCCCGTCAACGTGGTGGAGGCGCTGGTGGGCGAAGCCTTCAACCGTTTGGACACGAACGCGCAAAAGGTGATGCAGGCGCTGGCGGTCTACAACCGACCCGTGCCCGCCGCCGCCGTGGACTACCTGCTCGCGCCGCACATCCCCGCCATTGACAGCGCGCCGATTTTGCAGCGGCTGGCGAACATGCACTTCGCACGCAAGGAGAGCGGACGGTTTTATTTACATCCTGTGGATCGGGAGTTTGCGTTTTCCCTCATCCCCAACCCCTCTCCCGCTGGGAGAGGGGAGTCGAGCCGCTTTGCGGCGAGACAGGGTGAGGGAGAGTACACCCAACATGATTTACTGAGCCGCGCCGCAGATTATTTTAGACAAGCCCGCAAACCCCGCGCAGAATGGAAAAAACTGGATGACCTCGCCACACAACTGGCAGAATTTGACCTGCGCTGTGCCGCTGGCGATTATGATAAAGCGTGTAGAGTACTAACCGACATTGATTTTGACTATTTGTATTTATGGGGATGTTACCGCCTATTGATTCAACTGCGCCTCCGCATAAAAGATGGGATTCGAACAAAAAACTTGATTATGGAAAATTTGAACAGCTTGGGGCTCTCATACCGTTCGATTGGATACCCTAAAGAAGCAATTTTGTATTACGAATTGGGGTTAACGATTGCCAAAGAAACAAACGACAAGAAAATGGAAAGTGTTTTTTTAGCGAACCTTGGACTTGCTTACGCATCTATTGATAAGATTCACAAAGCTATTGCTCTGTATGAAAAGGCATTAGCTATCAACCGCGAAATTGGTAACCGACATGGCGAATGCAATGCGCTGGCTAATTTAGGAAACCGCTTTTTAGAACTCGGTGACTCCAACAAAGCCATAGAATTCAATGAACAAGCCCTAGTCATTGCTCGAGAAGTTGGCAATCGTCGATTTGAGGGAAATGCGTTAAATGGGCTAGGCAGAGCATATAAGTCCCTTAACCTTTCATTGCAATGCATCCAATATCACCAACAAGCATTGATGATTAGACGCGAAATCAAAGATCGGCAAGGTGAAGGAATTACACTTGGCGACCTTGGAAGGGTTTACTCCATGCTTGGAGATACAACTAAGGCTACACAATTTCATAATGAAGCATTTGATGTTTTTCATGAAATAGGTATTCGAGACGGCGAAACGATTGAATTGATAAATATTGGCGTTGCCTTATTAAGCGATGGAAAGTATCGGGAGTCAGTTCAGCATTTTTTACAATCAGTTCAAATTGCTGATGAAATCCATAATCTTGATATTCAATTCTACGCGAGGTTGAATTTAGCACAGGCTTATCTTTTTCAAAAGGATTTGATAAATGCCCGAACCACCATCGAAGCCGCACTGCAATATGATGTGCCAGAAAACAATCACAATGCCAGCGCCCTGCACGGAATCATCGCCTTGCGGCAGGGGGACGCAAGCGCGGCACGGGGAGCCTTCCTCCGCGCGATCGGGCAGGCGGATGAGATCCTGTCCAAGACGGCGGAGTATTATTCCGCGCTGGATGCGAAGGGGTTGGCGTTGTGCGGGCTCGCGATTCTGGACCATGGACGACGGACGATAGACGATGGTCAATCGTCCATGGTCAATGGTCAATCGCCCACGGTCTATCGTCAACAAGCCATCGAAACCTTCCGTAAGGCACGGAAGATTGCGCCGCACGCGGGGATTGTGAAATCTGTGCTGAGATTATTCGATGAGTTGGTCAAGTGCGATAAAGAGGAGATTTTGAAAGAGGTGAGGCAGGCAGTAGAAGGAAAGTGATTTCTGAAATGAACAACAAAAACAGGCAGGCTTATCACCTGCCTGTGGATTCTCAGAATGACGTTACTTTAAACCTTCTTCTTCGCCTGCTCAACCACCTCGACCAGTTCGGGCAGGTCCATGCCGAGGGCGCGGAGTTTTTCCAGGGTGGGGATGCTGTCCCGGTCCCAGCCGCGGCGCTCGTAGACGGCGTCCATCAGTTTTTCGTACTGCTCCTCGCGGTACTTGCGGAGGTGCGCCATCTTCTCCTTCGTCGTCAAGCCTTCGGGGTCAATTTCCAGCAAACGCTTGAGTTGTTCGTCGTAGCGCTCCCTGCGCGATTCGTACTCCAACTCGGTCACGGGTCCCATGGCACGGTAGGGCGGGTAGTCGTGCTGACGTCCCACACGTCCCATGCGTAAGGCAAAGACCTTCTGGAAGTTATAGACGCGCTCCGACTGCGCCAGCAGGTCTTCGGCTTTGGTCGGCTTGCCGGTCACGCCCTGGTGAATCCACGTGTAATTTTCGACGTGTTCCTCCACCTTGGCGGGCTCCTTCGTCTGCTTGTTGTTCGCCGGGGAGATGTCGTTCCACGGCAGTTTGCACAGACCATGCAGGCTGAACCATGTCCGCCACATGGGGAAGTAGTGCAGCGCCTCGGCTTTGTCCTGGAAAGTGGGCAGCAGGTGATGGACCTGGTCCATGAAGATGAGCCACGCCTCGTCGTGCTGCGGACCTTTGGTTGCCAGCCCGTAGCCGCCCTGCTGGGCGATGGATTCCTTGGTCATGTATTCGGAGATTTCCATGCCTTTGATCTCCATGCCGATGTCGTGCATGAAGACCGGGTCGCCGCCGAACTCACGCGCGAAATATTTCTTCATGTAGCGGACGCCCTGCCCCACGATCACGCCGAAGCCTTCACCGCGCGCCATTTGGTGGAGCAGTTCCAGCGCCGCGGCACCATTGCCGAAGTTCAATTCCAGCCCGCCGGTGTGTTCTTTGGTGAGGATGCCTTCTTCGTAACACTCCATCGCAAAGGCAATGCAGTTGGCGACGGAAATCGTGTCAATACCGTAAGTGTCGCAGTAGAAGTTAAGTTCGAGCACCTTCTGCGCGTCGAAGTTGCCGATGTTCGAGCCGAGACCGGCGGCGTTCTCGTATTCAGGTCCATCTACCAGGACACAGGACCCGGCATACGGTCCGGTTTGAAGCGGGAAGTGATCCACCCCGTGCGAGCAGGACATGGTGCATCCCAGCCAGCATCCATCCGGCAAGCCCTGGGTGAATTTCTCCTTCCAGACCTTCGAGTCAATCTTGTGCGCATCGGGATGCGAGCCGAAGCGGAAGTTGTGCGTGGGCAGGAGGTCGAAGTGATCCATCACATCCACGATGTTGGCGGTACCGATCTTGCGCATCTGGTTCTGCGAATCGTCCAGTTCGGTGATCTCCTTGTTGATGCGCTGTCCCGCCTTGCGGATGAGCGCCATATCCGCCACGCCGTTCTTGTCGCCGCTCATGTCGCTGAACCGGCAGACGATGGCGGCAATTTTCTTATCGCGGAAGACGCGCCCCGCGCCGCCTCGTCCCGCCTGCTTGAGCCGCGCCTCCTTCCGGCGGACGTCGTACCACGTGGAGTTGATCGCCGCAATGCGGACGTGCTCCGCCGCCTGCCCGGTGGACAGCACCGCCACGCCGCGTTTGCCTTTTTCATCGCCGCCATACTTCGCGGTGAGGATGCTGCCGATGAGATGCGAATCCTCCGCCTCGAACGAATACGGCTCGATCGTGACCCTGCCGTTGTCCCCGTCTATGAAGATGAGCACATCCTCTGCCGCCTTGCCCTGAATTTCGAGCGCGTCGAAGCCGGAGAATTTGAGGAACGGCGCAAAATAGCCGCCGACGTTGCTGTCAATGACGTTTTCCGTCAGCGGGCTCAACGTCACCACCGTGGCTTTGCCGGTGCCGGGATACGCCGTGATGCCGCAGATGGGACCGTTGGCAATGACCAGTTCGTTTTGCGGGTCGTTCCATTTGGTTTCCGGCGTGACCGCGTCCCACAACAGTTTGAGCGCAAATCCGCGCCCGCCGGTGAACAGGTCCTTCATTTGTTGTGTGACCGGTTTTTCGTAAATGGCATTGTCGTTCAGGTTGATGTAGAGCGTGCGGTTGGCGTATCCCCGCTCCACGGGTCGTAATTCGTAGGAATACACCCCCAGATACGTTGTTTCTGCCGGGTTGACAGAGAGAGTCATGTGAAAATCTCCTTTTTTATTAACTCACCTTACGCAGTAAACCGCCAAGACGCCATGTCGCCAAGTTTTTTACGCCTTTTACTCTTCTCTTGGCGTTCTTGGCGCCTGGCGGCAAAAAAAGGGTTTGACTGCGTAACGGGCGAAATCGCGTAAGGTGAGTGATGAATCCGGGCGCATTTCAGGGCGCAAACCCTATTATGACAAAAGCGGCTGGGAATGCCTACTGACTATCTTCCCCTTCCGGGAGTGTCAACAGGCAGGACAAAACAAAATCCCCGCCTGAGACGGGGATTCTTCAAGTTATCTTCCAGCCTGTTCCAGCCGTTCCGCCAGCCAGATTTTGATGATGGACTGCCGGATTACACCCAGGCGTCTCGCTTCACGCTCGAGCGCGTCCAGCATCCAGGCGGGGATTTCCATATCAATGTGCTTTTGCTCTTCCGCGGGTCGGCGCGCCTTGGAAAGGTCAAGGTCTTCGATGACGCTTTCGCCGTCGTCGAATTTTTTGTCGAAATCAGGGGCTTTCGTTTTCGTACAATTCAATCTCCTCGTCTCTTGAACGCCGCACAGATATGATCCTGATGTTCTCACCGCGGCATGTAACCGCCGCCGACCAGAATTTACCCTCGATCTTCCCAATCACAAGGAATCGCGGCTCATCCAAATTTTTTGCGGGAATTTCCAAATCATTCTCTCCATCCACAACGCTTGCGCGGTTTTGAAATCAATCCCATGCTTTGCAAGGTTAATACCGCTTTTACGCGGGTAAGTAGTCGGTCATAAGTTTTTAGAAAACAAATTCCTGCTTATGCCGCCGTCCTCGGCGGCGGGGACGCCGCCGGGAGCGTATTTTTGTAAAATTTATTTCGACCGACTACTTAGAATTCAAAAGGCATGAAAAATTATACCAACAGAAAACATGAAATTTTCCCAACTCTATGGTTTAATCCCTGCATGGATAACTCCCTCCTCCCCTTCTTTCGACCCACAGGCGTCGTCGTCATCGGCGCGTCCACGTCGCCGGAAAAACTCGGCTACGGCGCGGCGCGCAATTTGGTTCTCAGCGGGTATCCGGGAGCGGTTCACTTCGTGGCGCAAAAAAGCGGAGAATTGTTCGGGCGGAAAATCCACACCGACCTGCGGGATGTTCCCGACCCCGTTGACCTGGCGATTCTGATCGTTCCCACCCAAGCCACACCGGAGGCGATTGAAGGGTGCGGAAAGCGCGGCATCAAAGCGGCGGTGATCGTCTCATCGGGGTTTCGGGAGGTCGGAGCGGAAGGAGCGGCGCTGGAGGCACATTGCGTTGAGATTGCGCGCAAACACGGCGTGCGCCTGTTGGGACCCAACTGTATCGGCACGATTGACACCCACCTTCCACTCGATACCACCTTTCTCCAGCCGCCCATGCCGGAAAAAGGCGGCATCGGCTTCATCTCCCATTCGGGCGCATTCGCCGCCGCCATCGTGGATTGGGCGCGCGGGCAGGGCTTCGGCTTTTCGCGCATCGTCAGCCTCGGCAATCAAGCCGATGTCAACGAGACGGATATGCTGTCCATGCTGGCGGAGGACCCGCAGACCAGGGTCATCGTGATGTACATGGAAAGCATTTCGGATGGGAGACGGTTCGTCCGGGCGGCGGGCGAAGCGGTCAGGTGCAAGCCGGTCATTGCGTTGAAAGTGGGGCGCTTCGAATCCGGACAAAAAGCCGCCGCCTCGCACACCGGGGCTTTGGCTGCCTCTGACACCGCGTTCGACGCCGCTTTTGAAAAAGCGGGCGTGCTCCGCGCCGAAACCGCCGAGCAGATGTTCGACTGGGCGCGGGCGTTGGAAAATTGTCCGCTGCCAAAAGGGAACCGGATTGGGATTCTCACCAACGCAGGCGGACCCGGCGTGATCGCCGCCGATTCGCTCGAACATCACGGTTTGCTCCTTGCCCGGCTGGACGATTCCACGCGGGCGGCTTTATCCGCCATGCTCCCATCCGCAGCAAACACCCACAACCCGGTGGATATGCTCGCCTCGGCTTCACCCGAAATCTACGCCGCGTGCCTGAAGGTCCTTTTGCAGGATGAAAACGTGGACGGCGTCATGGTCATCCTGCCGCCGCCGCCGATGTTCAAAGCCGAGGAGGCGGCGAAAAAAATAATCGAAATCATTGGCGCATACGACAAACCGGTCGCGATCTCTTTGATGGGCTCGATGCTGGTGGAAAATGCGGGGAATGAATTCCGAACTGCGCGGGTTCCGGCATACCCCTTCCCGGAGCGGGCGGCGTCGGCGCTGGCGGCGCTGGTAAAACGGACGATGGACAATAGACCATTGATGATTGAGCCCATCGTCCGGCGTCAAGCCTCCATGACCGGCATGTCCGCGGACGAATTGATGAACGCGTACGGCATTCCGACCGCGCCTGTCAGGCTGGCACGCGATGAACACGAAGCCGCCGCCATTGCAAACGAACTCGGTTACCCTGTGGTGATGAAGATCGCGTCGCCCGATATCCTGCACAAGTCGGATGTCGGCGGGGTGATGCTGAACATCCGGGACAACTCGTCCCTCCGGAGCGGTTACATGCGGATGATGAAACGCATCAAGGCGCTGATTCCTGCCGTGCGGGTGCATGGCGTGTACATCCAACGTCAAATCCCCGAAGGGCAGGAGGTCATCGTTGGGATGGTGCGCGACCCGCAATTCGGCGCGTTGATGATGTTCGGCTCCGGCGGCGTGGAGGTGGAGGGACTCAAGGATGTGGCATTCGCTTTGGGGACGTTGAACCAGGCTGGGGCGGAGTCCATGATGCGCAAGACCTGGGCGGGGAGAAAACTCAAAGGCTTCCGCAGCATCCCGCCTGTAGATGCGGAGGCGGTCAAGAATGTCCTGGTCAAATTATCGCACCTTGCCGCGGACCATGAAGAGATCGAGGAGATCGAAATCAATCCCCTGCGCGTACTGACGAAGGGCGCGGTGGCGGTGGATGTGCGGGTGAAACGTGTTGAATTGCCATAGAAAATATCGTATAGTGTTTGTAGCGTGGAATGTATTCCATACCCAAACAAGGAGTGAACCATGGCAGAGAGCGTCTACAAAGTGATCGAACTGATCGGCACCAGCACCGAGTCGTGGGAGAAGGCGGCTGCCGCGGCGGTGGAGCGCGCTTCGCAATCCCTGCGCGACCTGCGCGTTGCGGAGGTCGTCGAAATGGATTTAGTGATCGAGGATGGCAAGGTGACCACCTACCGCACGAAGGTGAAACTCTCCTTCAAATACGAGAGCGGCGGCTGACGCTTTTTGAAAGTAAGGGGAAACGTATTCTCATCATCCCGTTGGGTAAAACTCCTCGATGAAGGAGAAGTAAATTTATTTGTCTGTTAAGTAGTCGGTCGAAATAAATTTTACAAAAATACGCTCCCGGCGGCGTCCCCGCCGCCGAGGACGGCGGCATGAGCAGGAATTTGTTTTCTAAAACGCCGAGGACGGCGGCATGAGCAGGAATTTGTTTTCTAAAAACTTATGACCGACTACTTAGGAGAAATTCATGAATGCCAGGAGCAGGGTTGATTCGTATTTTTGGATGGCTTTCTTCATCGGGCTGGCTGTGCGCCTGGCGGTCGTCCCCTTCACGATGACCGACGAGGCGGACGCAGTCACCCGCATTTTCATCACACAGGAATGGATGAGGGATCCCGGAATCATCTATCACGGGGTCTGGGGTCCGCTCCAAACCTACTTTATCGCGCTCTCGCTCGTCGTTTGGGATAACCCGGTATATTCGCCGGTCATCCTGAACTGCATTTTCTCGGCGGCGGCGGCAATCCCGCTGTATTATTTCGTAAAACGCGAATGGGACGAGAAACCCGCCTTGTTTGCTGCGTGCCTGTATCTTGTCTATCCGGTGGCGTTCCGGTACGGTTTTTTTGCATTATCCGACGTGCCGTTCATCTTCTTTATTTCGCTGGGCATGCTCCTCCTTTCGCTCGCCCGCGATGCAGGCGGCAATTGGAAACATGCCGCGCTGGCGGGAATTACGGTCACGCTGGCGGGCGCGCTTCGCTACGAAGCCTGGGGGTTGACGCCCTTTCTCGGATTGCTGCTTTGGAAAAAATGGCGCGAAATGTTCCTGTTTTACCTGAGCGCCGCCGTCTTTCCGGTATTTTGGATGACGGGAAACTACCTGTATTCCGGCGATCCGTTTTACAGTTTCAATTTTGCGCTCGACTGGACGCTTAACATCTCGCAAAACGATGTGAACGTATCCACAATCGAGTATGTGAACCGGGCAACCTACTTTCCCCGCGTTTTGTTCTTCGGGCTTACCCCCATTGCCTTCCTGGTCTGTATTCTGGGAATGTTCTACGCCGTCCAGCGGTGGAAAAAACAGGCGATCTGGCTCCTCCCGCTCGCGGCGTTGTTTGGGACCTTTACGATCAATGCGGTCAGTGGAAAACTATCCACCCAGGTCAGGTACAGCCTGACGCTGGCGATTTTCATGATCCCCTTTGCGGCGGAGTGGTTCGAGCGCATGAAAGATTCCCCCCGCCGCACGCTGTACAGCGCCGTTGTGATCGCCTCCATGATTCCGCTTGGGTTTCTCCGCGCCATGATTCCCTGGCAATTCGACTTCCCCAACCCGATACCGAGGCAGGTCTCCTATCTCCCGCGCCTCAGCCGGGAAACGGTCAACATCTCAACGGACTTAAACCGTCACCTGGCAAATCACCCCGGCGGGCTTATCCTCGATTTTTACGATTGGGGCGATACGTATTACATCGCTCTCATGACTGGAAAGCACAAATCCAACATCTACATGACCCCCGGAGAAGTGAACGAACCAA
Source organism: Chloroflexota bacterium (assembly GCA_024434165.1). GTDB lineage: Bacteria > Chloroflexota > Anaerolineae > Anaerolineales > Villigracilaceae > Villigracilis. Next base: position 36,216 of record QMIW01000042.1, read on the forward strand.
TGAAGCCCGACGAAGTCGAGGCGTTCCTGTTGGAAAATCCAAAAGGCGTTGTTTTGTTGACGGAAACTCCCAGGTTTCTTCAAGTTGAGGCGGGGGACGAAGGACCGCTCCTTCGGATTATCGGCACGGACAGGACGCTTCACATCCGGGAAATTGGCGGGGTGGAAGGGCAGCGGGTGTTCGCCTACTCCGTCAACGCGGAAGACTGATTCGATTTTGCGCGCATCATGGGCGCGAGGTCAGTTACAATTGCGCCCATGACCGCCCTCCATTCCTTCATTTCCCGCTATCCGAACAAAACCATCAGCGCTGCCGTGTACGACCTGCAAACCGGGAGGGAGATTTTCGCCAACGCCGATGTGATGATGCACCCCGCCAGCACGATGAAAGTGCCGGTGATGATGGAGGTTTTCCGTCAGGCGCAGGCGGGTCTGCTTTCTCTGGATGAACGCCTCCCCATTTACAACTCGTTCAACAGCATCGTGGATGGCAGCGAGTTTGCGCTGGAAGAAGCGGACGACTCGGACAAAACCTTGTACGCAAGAATTGGCGAAAGCGAAACCATCCGCGAGTTGAACCGATTGATGATCGTGCGTTCGTCGAACCTTGCCACCAACCTGCTGATGGAACGGGTCGGCACGTCCCGCGTAGATGCGTTCATCAAGGAACTTGGCATTGCGGATATGACCGTCATCCGCGGGCTGGAGGACAAGAAGGCGTACCGCTTGAATATCAACAACTCCGCCAGCGCAAGGAGTTCCACCCGCATGATGCGTTTGATCGCGGAGGGCAAAGTTATTTCAAGGCAAGCCTGCGATGAGATGATCCAGGTCATGCTGGGGCAGGAATTCAACGAAAGCATTCCCGCCTTGCTGCCCGGCGGCGTAAGGGTCGCGCACAAAACCGGCTGGACGGGTGATTTCTTCCACGACATTGGCATCGTGTTCCCGCCGAATCGCGAGCCGTTTGCAATTTCGCTCTTCACGTACGGCTTCCCGGAAAACGACGAAAGCCAGGCGCACAACTGCATGGCGGAAATTTCGAGCATTATTTATTCCGAATTGATTGGTTGACGTTAGACGATGGACGACATCGTGCCCGAAGGGTATAGAGCGTTGACCATAAAACCATCGTCCATCGTCAATGGTCTATCGTCTTTCATCTGCAAAGGATATTCATGATCGCCGTCTCCACCCTTACTTACTACCCCATCAAAGCCTGCAAGGGATTCGACGTTCCCGCATCGAATGTCGAACGCATGGGGCTCGAACACGACCGCCGCATGATGGTCGTCACGCCGGATGGCGGGTTTTTGACTCAGCGTGAGTATCCTCGTCTGGCGCTGGTCACGCCCGCGTTAAAGAAGGAAGCGGTTACGTTATCCGCGCCGGGTTTCGATTCGCTTCAAATTGGGATTCAAAAATCGGGCACGCCAACGAAGGTCAGCATTTGGAAAAGCAAAAATGTGGACGCCATTGACCAGGGCGACGAAGCCGCCAATTGGTTTTCGGATTGGCTGGGGGTGTCTGTGCGGTTGGTCCACTTTGCGGATGGGTTTATCCGCAGGGTCAGCCGCGAATATGCCGTCCATCCCGACGACCACACCGGATTTGCAGACGGCTACCCGATCTTGATCGCTTCGGAAGAATCGCTTCAGGACTTAAACTCGCGGCTGGATTCGGCAATTCCGATGAATCGCTTCCGCCCGAACCTGGTGGTCAGAGGCTGCGAGCCGTTCGCGGAAGATAAGTGGAAGCGCATCCGCATCGGCGGCGTGGAGATGGCGCTGGTCAAACCGTGCGCGCGCTGTGTCGTTACAACCATTGACAAAGAAACGCTCGAAAAAAGCAAAGAGCCGTTGAAGACTCTCAGCGCCTACCGAAAGCACGAACTGGGAGCCATTTTCGGGGTGAATGTGATTCCGTTGAACGGAGGCAGGATCGAGGTCGGTATGAGCGTGGAGGTTTTGGAATGATGGAACTGTTGGTTGACATCCTCGGCTGGATCGGCTCGGCGACATATCTTCTCGCCTTCGCCTTGAACTCCGCGAAGAAAGTGAAGAGCGATTCATTAGTCTATCAGGGCATGAATATTTTTGCAGGGACGGTGATGTCCTACTACACCTTCACAGAAGGCGCATACGCTGCAACCGCGCTCAACATCGTCTGGGCGTTGATCGGGGTGGTGACGCTGGTGAATAAAAACAGACGATAGACCACGGGCGTTGGACGATGGTTTACCAGGGTCAATCGTTCGTCATCCATTGTCAGCGAAGCACATCCTGCGCGTACTGATCCGCAAACAGCGCGGGTTGACCGCCCGTGTGCCAGAAGAGAATCGTCTCGTCCTTCTTGAAAAATCCCTTGCGGATGAGGTCAATCATCCCTGCCGCGGCTCTGCCTGTGTAAACGGGGTCGAGCAGCAAGCCCTCATGCCGCGCAAAGAGGCGAATCGCCTCCCGCTCCCCTTCCCCAAACACGCCGTAGCCCGCCTGGCAATATTCGTCATTGGCAAGGACATCGTCGCGGGTGAAGTGGATGCGTTCCCCCAGTTTCCCGCTGGCTTGCGAAGCCAACTCGGAAACGTGCGATTTCAAATGGTCTTCGGGTTCGTCAATGCTGATTCCCAACACCCTGCCCTTGTACCCAAACACGCGCTGACCCAATACCAGTCCTGCGTGCGTCCCGCCAGAGGATGTGCCGAAGACGATCCAGTCAACCCCGCCCCCACTTAACTGCTTCATCAACTCTTCCATCGCAAAAGCATAGCCCAACGCGCCCGTCGGGCTGGAGCCGCCATAAGGGACAAGGTATGGTTTCTTCCCCGCGGTGACAGCATCGTCGAACGTTTTCTGCAAAACCTGGTCGCGGAAGGCGCGGTCTTCAACAGTGATGATCTCCACGCCGAAGAGTTGGTCGAGCAGGAGGTTGGCGGAGGCTTTTTCAGGCTTCACGCCCGTCAGCACCAGTTTGCACTCAAAGCCAAATCGCGCCGCCGCCGCGGCAGTCTGACGGCAGTGATTGGACTGCATCGCCCCGCCCGAAATGAGCAAGTCCGCGCCCTGCTCGCGTGCTTCGGCGGCGAGAAATTCCAGTTTGCGCGTCTTGTTCCCGCCAAATGCCAGCCCCGTCTGGTCGTCGCGCTTGACGAGGATGCGCGGTCCGTTGAGGGCGCGGGACAGATTGGGCAACTCTTCGATTGGAGTGGGAAGGTGGGCAAAGCGAAGACGGGAAAGGTTCATTGGTTCTCCATTCTTATAATTCACGAATTACACAAAGAGGCACGAAAATTTAATAGACGAAGCGCTTCCATTCGAGTTTGGGATGACTGCCAAAGTTGATCAACACACCCACTTTGTACCCCGTGGCTTTCAGGTAGTTGATGACTTGCGCCTCTTCTCTGCCTGTTAACTTATCCAACGCCTTGAACTCAACGATGATCTTTTCAAAGCAGACCATGTCCGCGATGTATTCTTTCTTCAGGATGTGCTGCTTGTAACGGATTTGCAAAACCTGCTGTGAAACGAAAGGAATTTTTCTTTCCGACGACTCGATTTCCATAGCCTCCTGATAAACAGGCTCCAAAAAACCATGACCCAGAGTTCGATGCACTTCCATCGCCGCGCCGATGATCGCAAACACCTCATCTTTGTACAGCAGATCAGTCATAAAACCTCCAAAAATCCGTGATCCTTTATGGTTTTTTCGTGTTCCTTCGTGCCCTTCGTGGATTCCTTCGTGCCTTTCGTGGATTCCTTCGTGTCCCTTCGTGCCCTTCGTAGATTCCTTCGTGTCCCTTCGTGCCCTTCGTGGATTCTACTCCAATGCCTGCCTCGTTTTTTGCCTTCCTCTTGACCTCATAAAATCCAACACGCGCGGCATCACATCGGAATACATCGAGTACCAGAATTTATTCGGCGCAAAGTCGTACGCACCGAGTGTCCGCACCACCTCGCCGCCCAAGCCCTCCTTGAAGCGATACACGCCCCACATCGAGTCGCTTTCGTCGAAGACATCAGGCGCGCCCCACAAGTCGTAGGTCAGGCAGCCGTGCGCTTTGGCGTGCTTAATCGCTTCCCATTGCAGGAGATACGTCGGCATCTTTTCGCGGTGCTTATCCCGCGACATGCCATACACATAATATGCCCGCCCCGCGAACATAAACAAAAACAACCCAGCCACAGGTTCGCCATCCACTTCCGCAATCAATGGCACAGCAGATGGCTCAGACCTTTGGCTTTCGACCTTCGACATGTATGTCTTCCAAACCGTCATGTAGTACTCTTCATCCCGAATCACAAAGCCATCGCGCACGGATGTTTCGGCATACATGCGGTACAACATCCCCAAATCTTCCAGTTTGCCTACACGCACCGTAACACCCTTCCGTTCCGCGAGGCGGATGTTGTAGCGCGTCTTCTGTTTCATCCGCATCAGGATGTCTTCCTCGCTGGCGGATAGATCCACCATAACCGTATTGCGGAACTGAATCTGGTCGGACGACTCCACCCACCCCCTGCGCCTCAAATCGGACCTCACAGCCTGTCCGCTGTTTTCTGTGACCTCATCTACGCTGGCGGGGACTCCGCGCCCCAAGACCACGTCGGGATCAATTTTCAGGAAGATCGCACCCTGTTTCTTCGCAAAGGATTGCAAGTCGTCCAATACCCGCTTGCGTAGGGATTCGTTCGTCCAATCCATGAGCGGACCTTTGGGGGCGTAGAGGATGGAGAAACGGCGGAAGGCGGTGCGTTTGAGGATGAGGGCAGATGCAGTAATTGGTAATTGGTAATTGGTAATTGTCTGAGGGTCACTCGCCACTTTCCACTTTCCATCCTCCGTCCAGACGGCGTAATATGGAATCCACCCATACCTCGCCTTCACCTGCCCCCATTCGTAGGTTTGCAGAAAGTGCGGGTCGGGGAGATTTGAAATAATTTGATTCCAAAAATTCCTATTCACTATTCCCTATTCCTATGAACTATTCACTATGCACTATTCACTATGCACTATTCCCTATTCCCAATAAACCTCAAATACGCCCAATACAACAACGGATTGTACACTCTATCCAACGCCTGCGCCGCGCGCTTGAGTTGACCGCCGAAGCCGCGCTTGAAGCGGTAGACGCCCCACAAGCCGTCGCTGCGATTTTCGAATTGTGCTTCGAGGGTCTCTTCGTTCTCATCGGGGACGCCCCACAGGTCGTATTCCTCGCAGCTGCGCGCCTTTGCCCAACGGATGGCTTCCCATTGGATGAGATAGGTCGGCATACGGTTGCGTTCTTCATTGTTCGACGCGCCGTAAACGTACCAGGCGCGCCTGCCGTTCGCAAAGACCATCAGCGACGCAAGCGGCTTGCCTTCGTATTCCGCGAGGAGCAGTTCGCAGGTCCCTTTGGGGTGAAACAACTCATACGCGCGCTGATAATACTCCCTGGAATGTACGCCGAATCCATCGCGCCCGCCTGTGACAATCATCATCTCGTGGAAGGCGGCGATGTCATCCCACGCGCGGACAGTCACGCCCTTTTTCTCGGCAAGGCGGATGTTGTAGCGGGTTTTTTGTTTCATCCCTGCGAGAATTTCCTCTTCGCTTTTTTTTATGTCGAGAATGATCGTGCGGGGAGGCTGGATGTTGTGAGGGGAAGTGCGGAATTGGTCATTGGCAATTGGTAATTGGCTTGGCGAAGCGTCATCCCACAAGTCTGGTTCGACTTTGAGGAAGACGGCGCGATTCTTTTTGCAAACCGCATCAACTTCACGCCATAACTGCCCGCTGCTCACTGATGACTGCTCACTGATAACTGATGACTGATCACTGCTCACTGGCAACTGGTCACTGGATACTTTTGGCATGTAGGCAATCGTAAATCCCAGCGGCAGCCTGCGGAATAAAACCTGAACGCCAGCATTTCCTGAAATAATGCGGACGGGTTTCCAGCCAAAATCCTTTTTGAGTTCGCCCCACTCACCCATCTGCAAGAGGTGCGCGTTGGGGAATTTTTTCAGGAATTGATTCCATTCATCAAAAGATACTTCCGTCATCGCTGCACCGAGCCCGAAGGGAGGAAATGGTTGATGGTCTGGATCAGGTCGTCGGTCCGGGAATGAAGCGCGAGGTCGGCGAGTTGGTCGAGGACGCGCGCGAGCGAGCCGCCATCCACGTTCTCCTCCTCCGACATGCGGAAAATTTCAGAATGTTCGGTGCGTTCAAAATCCACGCCGTCTTCAAAAAGGTCTTCGCGCAGTTTTTCGCCAGGGCGCACACCCGTGAATTGAATCTCGATGTCACGATGCGGCTCGAGCCCCGAAAGACGGATGAGGTCTTCGGCGAGGTCGAGGATGCGGACCTGCTCGCCCATGTTGAGCATGAATACCTCGCCGCCCCTGCCCATCGCCGCGGCTTGCAAAACGAGATGCACGGCTTCGGGAATGGTCATGAAATAGCGGTGCATGTCTGGATGCGTGACCGTGACGGGACCGCCGCGCGCGATTTGATTTTTGAACAACGGAATGACGCTGCCGCGGCTGCCCAGCACATTCCCAAAACGTACGACGGAATACGCGAGGCTGCCCCGCTGCGCCGCATCGAGGACGATCATCTCAGCGAGGCGTTTGGTCGCGCCCATCACGCTGACGGGACGCACGGCTTTATCGGTGGAGATGAGTACGAGTCGTTCGGCGCGATGCCTGCCTGCCGCTTCGACGACGACCCGCGTGCCGAGGACGTTGTTCGTGACCGCCTCTTCGACATTCGCCTCCATGAGCGGGACGTGCTTGTGCGCCGCCGCATGAAAGACGACCTGCGGTTGGTGCTGTTGAAAAATTTTCTCGATGCGGTTCGGGTCGCGGACGTCGGCAATGACGGCTTGAATATCGAGCGATGGAAAAATCTCTCTGAGTTCGATGAACGATTCGAAGATGCTGTTCTCGCCGTGACCGAGCAGGACGAGTTCACTCGGATTCCAGCGCGCGATCTGTCGGCACAACTCGCTCCCGATGGAGCCGCCCGCGCCCGTGACCAGCACGCGTCTGCCGCCGAGAATCGAACCGATGAGGCGGTCGTCAATTTTTACGGGTTCGCGTCGCAGAAGGTCAGTGATGTCCACTTCGCGCAGGCGGTTGACGCTGACCTTGCCGCCGATGAGTTCGTAAAAGCCAGGGATGATGCGCGAGGGAATGCCGCGCTTGCGGCACACATCGTTGACGAGGCGGATGATGCGCCCAGGCGCGGCAGGGATGGCAATGATGACCTCGTCCACTTGTTTGGTGTCGAGCGTTCTTTCGAACTGGTCAATTTTGCCGATGACCGAGACGCCATAGATCTGGTGATTTTGCTTGGCGGGGTCGTCATCCAAAAAGCCGACGGGAACCAGATTGAGCTGCGAAGTCTTCTGCAACTCGCGGACGACGAGCGCGCCCGCGTCTCCCGCGCCGAGGATGAGGGCGTGGCGGGTCTTGCCGTTGGTTTGCGCCGAAGACTGCTCGGCAAGGATTCGCAAAACAAAACGCGACCCGCCGATGAGGATGAGCGAGATGAGCCAGTCAATGCCGAGGGCGGAGCGCGGCATGCCAGGCTTGATCAGGTCGAAGCCGATCAGCACGAGCATCACACCCGAGGTCAGCACCGAGGCGGCGGTGACGGCAAAGGTGATGAGCCGCAGTTCGTTCGTGCTGGCATAGACCCACAGGCGGCGGTAGAGTCCAAAGAAATAATAAACGGGAATTTTGACGAGCAGCGCCACTGCGCACATCACCAGCGTGGCGGGAAAATAGAACGGCAATTCACTCACATCCAGCCGCAAGGCAAAACTTCCCAGCACCGAGACGATGGTGAGGGCAAGGTCGCCGATGAGGACGAAGCGGTTGCGAACGTGGGGACGGGAGGACATGGGAGAAAGGAGGAAGGATGAGGGATGAACTATGTATACAGGTAAACAGGTATGTAGGTATACAGGTAAACAAGTACACAGGAAAATAAATTGATCGTGTTTACATGTCTACCTGTCTACGTTTTTACGTGTCTACCTGCTTACCTATGCACATTCCGCATCGCCTCTACTGCTTCGTACAATCCATCTGCCAATGAAACCTGCGGTTTGTAACCGAGCATATCCATGATTTTCTTCGGCGTGCCGATGGAGCGGTAGATGTCGCCGGGGCGCGGCTCTGCGTGGACGTGTTTGGGGGCGTTTGGAAAAAGTTCGTAGAGGATATCGAGCAGGTCGAGCAGGCGGGTTTCGATGCCCGTGCAGACGTTGAAGATCTGCCCCGGCGCGGCGGGATGCTCGGCGGCGAGCAGGTTGGCTTGCACCACATCGCGCACGTTGACAAGGTCGCGGCTCTGACCGCCGTCGCCAAATATCGTGACGGGCTTGTTATCCAACATGCGGCGGATGAAGATCGGCACAGCGGCGGCGTACATCGAGTCGGGCCGCTGGCGCGGACCATAAACATTGAAATATCGAAGCGCAACCACCTCAAAGCCAAATTGGTTCGTGAACAATTCGCCGTACAGCTCGTCCACGCGCTTGGAGACCGCGTAAGGCGATAACTGGCGAAGCGGCGTATCTTCCGAAAGCGGATAGGCTTCCGAATCGCCATACACCGCCGCGCTGGAAGCAAAGACGACGCGCTTCACGCCCGCCCTGCGAGCGGCTTCAAACAAAATGGAGGTTCCCGTCACGTTGACATCGAGACACTCCTGCGGCTTTTCCATGGACTCTGGCACGGAAACGAACGCCGCTTCATGGAAGACGACCTCCATGCCTTTGACGGCTTTGGCGGCGGCATCCACATCGCGCAGGTCGCCTTCGATGATTTCGACATCCACGCCCTGCAAATTCTCGCGCCTGCCCGAAGAGAAATTATCGAAGACGCGGACGGAATGTCCCATTTCCACTAAAGTTCGCGCAAGGTGCGAGCCGATAAAGCCCGCCCCGCCAGTGACCAGATAGTTCATCAATACGCCTTTCCAAAATGCAGAAATCATTCCACAGCACAACGCGAAATGAATTTCGCGGCACTTTTCAATTACCTGCCCGTCCTTCGTATGACCGTACCAATCGTCCGAAGCACGATGCTGAAGTCCATGCCGAGCGAGCGGTGCTTGATGTAGTACAGGTCATATTCCAGTTTCACAAACGTCTCTTTGACCGTGGCAACATACCCGTAATTGATCTGCGCCCAGCCCGTGAGTCCCGGTTTGACCAGCAGCCTCGCGCGGTAATACGGAATCTGTTTTTGATACTCCGCCACCAGTTCGGGGCGTTCGGCGCGCGGACCGACGAGACTCATCTCGCCGCGCAGAACATCCCAAAACTGGGGCAGTTCATCCAGGCGGGTCTTGCGCAAAAAGTTGCCGACTTTCGTCACACGCGGGTCGTTCTCCTCTGCCACTTTCGGCTGACCGTCCGCTTCCGCGTTCTGCTTCATGGTGCGGAATTTCAGGATCGTGAAAGGTCTGGCGCCCTTCCCCAGGCGCGGCTGGGAATAGAAAACGGGGAACCCGGTTTCGAGAATAATGGCAAGGGCGATAAACGGAAAGAACAGCAGGAAAATCAACGTGCCGACGATGCCGCCGAGGATATCCATCAGCCGCTTGGAGAATTCATACATCCCGCTCACGCGCACCTGGTCCACGAACGAGCGGATGACCCAGTCCGTTTCGAGGTGTTCGATGGGCACACGCTGGGTCAACTCCTCGTACATGATCGGCATGCGGGTCACTTCGATGCCGCGTTCCTGAACGTCCAGAATGGTCTGAAAGGTCTCGCCCTTGATCTCACCCGTGATCGCCACCACCACATCGGAGATGCGGTAATCTTCCACGAGATCGAGCAGGCGTTCGCTATCGCCCAGCACGGCAAATCCATGCACCGACTTCCCTTTTTTGGCGGGGTCGTCGTCAATGAAACCGATGATAAGGAACGGCGGCGGGTTGAGTTTGCGATACGCCTCCACCAGGGTGCGTCCCGCCTTGCCCGCGCCGACGACCAGCACGCGGCGCATCAAACCGGACGAGGTGTAGAGTCGGATGTAGACGGCGCGCCAGCCCAAAGTCAGGAAAGAGGCGAGCACGAGGAAGGCTCCCACCGCAATGCGGGGCAGGGAATTCGGGTCAATATTGATCGTGAACAGCAGCGAATATGCCAGCAGCCCAACGAGGGGCGCGACGGCAATCGCCCGCAGGGTCTTCCGCCAGTTCGAAGCGGTGTGGATGTCGTACGAATCCACCATCAGCAGCAGCCAGGCAAGCGGCAGGATGTAAAACCAAAACGGCACTTCGATCTGGATGATGCGCTCCGCCAGGTTCGGCTTTACCCCGCTTTCGATCAGCCGATACAGGGAGTATTGATACCAAAAATAAATGGCGCCGACAGTGGCGGCAACCGATGCGATGAAATCCCCCACCAGCAAAATGGTGCGTTGTTCGCTTGGTCGCAATCGCAGTGAAGGACGGTAGATATCAGCCATTCTTGAACATGCTCGAAACGCCGCTCCACAGGAAACCTGCGCCCCACGCAATGTGCATGGTCGCAATGGCGAGCGGCAATCCCCACAGGAGAAATCCTTTCCTTGTTCTGACCGCCAGCCATGCGCCGGCAAGTCCCAACACAAAAAAATAAACGAATAATTGCAGCGCGAGCAGAATGCGCGCCGGCGTCATCCACAAGGATAACACAATCAACGCCAGCAAGATCAACACGAACACGGGCGGCAGCGCCTGGCGCCAGCGCAGCGTATGCGGGTAGCGTTTGAGCATTTTGAATTTCCAAAAGCCGTAACGCCAGTACTGCGCCGCAAGTTTTCCGAGCGTGCTGCGCGAAAAATAAACCGAGCGGATCGAAGGCTCCAGCCAGACCACGCCGCCCGATTCGCGCACGCGCGTATTGAATTCATAGTCTTCGTTCGCCAGCAGGGTTTCGTCGAACGCGCCGATCCGTTGAATCAACTCACGGCGGAACGAACCAAACGGAACCGTATCCACCGCGCCCGCCTTCGCGTTGAGGCGGTACATGGCGTCGCCCACTCCCAGCGGGTGCGCCGCCGCAAACGCAATGGACTCGGCGATCCATGTCTCCGCGCCGGGGTGAATCTCCCACACGCCGCCCACGTTATCCCCTTTCCCCGATTGATGCGCCGCCACACACCGTTCCACATATTCGGGAATGGGCATGGAGTGGGCGTCCAGGCGGATAAGGATCCCGCCTCTCGACTCCCGAATGGCTTGATTCACACCAGATGGAATCGTCCGCGCCTGATTTTGCACCACGCGAACGGCGAGGTCGGCATGTTCCTTTTGGAAGGAAGCAATGACATCCAGCGTCCGGTCTGTGGACATGCCATCCGAGATCACCACTTCCATCCTTGCCAGCGGATAGGTCTGGCTGCGCAGCGCCCCCAACAGTTTGCGGATGGTGGCTTCCTCGTTATAACAAGGGACGATGATCGAGACGAAAGGCAAATCGGACATGGTTCAGGCATGGTTTCGCCGCCGACAAGCGGCGGCGAAGGGTTTTCGCCCCAACGGAGGCGTCTGGCTCGCGGCGCATTGTTTTTTCGCAGAAGTGTGGGCGCGAGTGCCCAAACAACTTAAGAGTGGAGGGGCAACCTGCAATGCAGTGTCCGCCCCGGTGCGGCTCGGAGGGTAATTCTACCACCATGCGCCGCGTCAGGCAGGCAGGGCAATCACCTCGATCTCGACCAGCGCGCCTTTTGGCAATCCCGCCACTGCCACCGTGCTGCGGGCAGGCGGATTCTCCCCGAAGGCTTCGGCGTACACCGCATTCATTTTTGCAAAATCGTTCATGTCTTTGAGGAACACGGTGGTCTTCACTACATGGTTCAGGCTGGAACCCGCCGCCTCCAGCACACTGCGGAGGTTGGCGATCACCTGGCGGGTCTGCTCCTCCACGCCGCCGGATACTAATTCCATGGTGGCAGGATCGAGCGCAACCTGTCCGGCTGTGTAAATCATGGAGCCGGTGTGAATCGCCTGCGAATACGGACCGATCGCTTTGGGCGCTTTTTCGGTTTGAATCACGCGTTTGTTCATGATTTCCTCGTTTCGATTTGGGGATGGCAATGCGGGTATTTTACTGGAAATTCCGTTTCGCTCGTAATTGGCGGGAAAGAATCTAACTCAAGTTGCCACCTTCCAATAGATTTTCTAAGTAGTCGGTCGAAATAAATTTTACAAAAATACGCTCCCGGCGGCGTCCCCGCCGCCGAGGACGGCGGCATGAGCAGGAATTTGTTTTCTAAA
>QMIW01000139.1 GCA_024434165.1 Chloroflexota bacterium
CGCCCACATCCGCGAGCAGGTTGTCATACCGCCCGCCGCCCAGGATCGAGCGGCGCACCGACCCCGTGAGATCGAACGCCTCGAAGACCGTGCTGGTGTAATACAACAGTCCGCGCATTACGCCCGGCTCGAACTTGATGTACTCCCTCACGCCAAGGGCTTCGAGCGCATCAAAGACCCGCACCAGTTCTTCGCTTTGTTTCCAAAGTTCGTAATTTTCCAAAACGCCTTTCAAGCCTTCGAGTTGATTGCGGTTCAAACCCAGTTCCAATCCGTTTTCGTCCCAGGCTTCGGGTTTCATCTTTGAGCGGCGGTCAATCAGGTTGGAAACGTCCACGCGCTTTTCGGGGGGAATATCCAGCGCGTCGAATTGGGCGTTGATCAGGCGGCGGTTGTTCACAAAGATGGCAGCCTGTTGGGGTGTCAGACCAACTGAACGCAGGAATGAAGCGGCGACGGCGATCAGTTCCGCGTCGGCTTCGGGTGTATCCACACCGATCATGTCCACGTTCCATTGGAAGAATTCGCGCGTGCGTCCCTTTTGAGGCGATTCGTATCTCCAGAATGGACCGAACGACCACCAGCGCACGGGATACGTCAACTCGTTTTGCTTTGCCGCGATCATGCGCGCCAGGCTGGGCGTCAGTTCGGGACGAAGCGTGACGAAATCCCCTCCCCGATCCTGAAAGGTGAACGATTGCTTCTTGACCAGTTCCTCACCGGACTTTGCGGCATACAAGTCAATTGGCTCGATGAACGGACCGTCATATTCCTGATAGCCAAAAGCCTGAGAAGCCGCGCGCACTTTTTCATAAATGAAATTGCGAAGCGACATTTGCTCAGGATAAAATTCTCGCGTTCCTTTTACCGCTTGGATTTTGCTCGCCATTGTGACTCCAGTGCGCGAATTTTATCACGCCCTTTCAAAATTCAGCCGATGAATTTTGATTTGAATTTGGTATAATCGAATTACTATTTTACAAGGAGAGACAAATGGAAATCAATTACCAGGAAACCAGCAAAGACCTGCTCACCCGCATTGACATCCACGAAAAATACGGCTCCGCCAACATTGACGTGTGGACAAACGACCTGCTCAAACCGCAGGCGGGAATGAAGATTCTCGATGTGGGCTGTGGCGCAGGGAAACTCAGTTTTCTTTTCAACGAATACACCCAAGGCGGCGCGGAGATCATCGGCGGCGACTTTTCGGAGGAACTGCTTGACAAAGCCCGCGCGAAGAACAGGGAACTCGGCGCGAAAATTGACTTTCAGTTTTTGGATTTCAACAAGCCGTTCAATTTCCCCGACAACACGTTCGACCTTGTGACCAGCGCCTTCGCCATCTATTACGCCTCAGACCTCCGATTTACATTTGGCGAGGCGCACCGGGTGCTCAAACCCGGCGGACGGCTTTTTGTCTCCGGTCCGCTGCCCGAAAACAAGCAGATGTTCTACGACATTATCAAGGAAGCCACCAACCAGACCATCCCCCCCATGCCCGGCTCCTCGCGCTTCAAGGGTGAAATTTTCAACACCATTGACAGCCTCTTCGCAAAGACCGAGCTGCACAAATTCGAGAACCATCTCACCTTCCCCAGCGTGGAACCGTTCATTGAATATGTCCGCGCCTCGCTGAGCGAAGACCGCAAGTTGTGGACTTCGATGTTCAACGGCAAGGACGAATACGAAGCGCTCATCGGCAAGATCCAGGCGGTGGCGCAGAAGTGGTTCGACCGCGACGGCAAACTGGTGATGACCAAGGTCGTGGGCGGAATTCTGGCGACAAAATAGACCATTGACGATGGACGATAGACCATCGAATTGAATCGTCTATTGTCTATCGTCCATCGTCCACCATCCACTATGAACTTCTTCGGCAAACGAGTCCTCTTCCTTGGCGCGCACCCGGACGACATCGAAATCGGCTGCGGGGCGTTGATTCATCACATTGTCAACAAAACAGACATCCTGTGCGTGACGCTTTCTGATAACCAGAAGAATCCGGAGTTGAAGAACGTCAAAGCCGAACACCTGCGTTCCATGAAGGTATTGGGCGTGCCGGAAGAGCGCGTGGTCTTCGGTCCATTCACAACGCGCATCTTTCACGATTCCCGGCAGGATATTTTGGAATATTTCCTCAAACTCCGCAGGGAATTCAAACCCGATCTGATCTTCACCCACTCCAGGCAGGACGTGCACCAGGACCACAACACGATGACCGACGAAGCCCTGCGCGCGTTTCGCGGCATTACGGTTTTGGGTTTTGACGTGGTGCGTTCCTCCTACGGCTTCTTTCCCCATTTCATTGTGGAGGTGAGCGAAGAGGATGTCAACAAAAAGATCGAGGCGCTGGCGCAATACGAGACCTACCGCGACCGTTACTACTTCAACAGCGAATTGACCCGCTCCATCATGGTGCGTCACGGCGCGATTGGGGAGGTTCCCTTTGCGGAGGGATTCGATATTTTGAGGATTGTGGGCAGGTTTGGGGAGTGAGAAATTTGAGAATTGGGAGGAGCAGAGAATTGGAGATTCGAGATTGGAGGCTGGTATGGAATTCCAAACGCTGTTTCGGGAACTGACTCACAGCACGGAAATGATTTGGGCTTTGCTGGCAGGTATCAGCCAGGATGAGGCGCGAATCAAACCCAGCAAAAGCAGTTGGTCCATTTTGGAGGTCATCTGCCATCTTTACGATGAAGAGCGCGAGGATTTCCGCGAGCATCTCGGTTTTATTCTCCACCGCCAGCACGAGGAATGGCATCCCATTGCGCCGATGGCGTGGGTCAAATTACGAGAATACAACGAGCAGGATTTCAACAAGATGAAATCCAAATTTTTCAGGGAGCGGGAAAAGTCCCTTGCATGGCTGAAGGGATTGAAAAATGCAAACTGGAAGATCAAATACAAAAGCCAATGGGGGTCAATAAGCGCGGAGGAAATGTTCGCAAACTGGGTGGCGCACGATAATTTGCATGTGCGGCAGCTGGTGGAACTCAGACGCAAGCACATCGAACGAATCGCCAGGCATTGCAACCTTCAGTATGCGGGCGAGTGGTAAATTTCGTTCGTAATTATTCCTTCGGCACGCCCACAAAAATCGTTCCGTCCCTGACCTGCACCGGATAGGCAGGAATATCCACCACAGCAGGCATTTGCACCGCCTGCCCCGTGCGGACATCGAACTCGCCTCCGTGACGCGGGCAGACGATATTATTTCCCTCGATCATCCCATCCCCCAGCGGACCGTCGTCGTGCGAACAAATGTCGCCGATGGCGAAGAATTGTCCCGCAATGTTGAAAATGACAATGGGCTTATCGCCCAGGTTTACGAAAAGACGCTCGCCGTTCGGCAGTTCGGAAACGGGAGCGATCTCAATAAATTCAGCTTTGGTTTCGTCGAAGGTTGTATAGTTGAACATGGGTATTCCCGACCGTGGACGATGGACGACCGACCATGTCTTCAATGGTCCATCGTCCACGGTCTATCGTCTGATTTCACTCCACCAAATCGTCGCTCGCCTCGCCCAGACCGTACACGCCCGCCTTCAGCACTTTGAGCGACAACAGCGCGCATTTCAAACGCACGGGACCGAGGTCAATGCCGAGCATGTCGAGGATGTCCTGTTTGTTGAGTTTTTTCACTTCTTCCAGCGGCTTGCCGATGATAGACTCCATCAGCAAATCGGCGGAGGCTTGCGAGATGGCGCATCCATGACCGTCAAAACGCGCATCCGTGACGATGCCGTCGGTGCCTACACGCAAATCAACTTGGATGTGGTCGCCGCACAGCGGGTTGTTGTCCGCAAAGGAAATATCGTGCGGATCAAGTTTCCCACGATAAGAGGGGTTTTTATAGTGTTCGATGATTACTTCACGATAGAGATCGTCCATGTTAGTCCAATAGTCGGATAGTCGAATAGCCGTTTGGTCAGGCGGTTGGGAGGCTGTCGAGGTAAAAGACTACCAAACTGCCAGACCCTCAACGATTTTAACCAAACATTTCCTTCACTTTATAGATCCCATTCACCAGCAAATCCACTTCCTCTTTGGTGCTGTACAAATAGAAGGAAGCGCGGCTGGTGGCGGGGATTCCAAATTTCTCATGCAAAGGCTGGGCGCAGTGATGACCTGCCCGCACGGCAATGCCATCCTTATCCAAGATTTGAGCCACATCGTGCGGATGGACGCCGTCCAGCGTGAA
>QMIW01000043.1 GCA_024434165.1 Chloroflexota bacterium
TAGTAACCAGCCGTCAAGCCGCCCAGCGCAACCACAAGCGAGGTCAACAGCGGAATCCAACTGAACTCCGGCGCTTCGGGAACCTCCGCCAGCGTGTGACCGACGAAATCGTGGAACCAGTTCGGGACGATACCGCCGATGAGCGGGAAGTGTTCGGGAATGCCGACCCAGCCGTAACCGACAGCAAAGACTGCCAGTACCATCAGCGGGACGGTCATCGTCCACGGAGTTTCCTGCGCGTGTTCGGCTTCCTTCGTGCGCGGCTCGCCGAGGAAGGTCAGCGTGATCTGACGCATGGTGTAAAACGCGGTCAGGAAGGCGGCGAGGGCGAGCGTGCCGAAGACGACGTAATGACCGTGTCCCCACGCATCCGCAAGGATTTCATCCTTCGACCAGAAACCAGCCGTCACCAGCGGGAAACCGGAAAGCGCAAAGCCGCCGATGAGGAACGTCCAGAAGGTGATGGGCATTTTCCTGCGCAGACCGCCCATGTTGAACATATCCTGCGGGTCCACGTTGTGGTTGCCTGTGTGCAGGACGCCGTGCTCCATGCCGTGAATGACCGAGCCGGAGCCGAGGAAGAGCAGCGCCTTGAAGAAGGCATGGGTGATCAGGTGGAACGCCGCCGCCACGTACGCGCCGATGCCCAGCGCCGCGATCATGAAACCAAGTTGGGAGATGGTGGAATATGCCAGCACGCGCTTGATGTCGTTCTGCGCCACGGCAATCGTCGCCGCAAAGATGGCGGTGAACGTGCCGATGAATGCAACCACCGTCATTTCGGGGGTCAAGCCGTGACCTTCATAGCCAGCCGTGAGCAGCGGGAACATGCGCAGGACGGCATACACGCCCGCGGAAACCATCGTCGCCGCATGAATCATCGCGCTGACCGGGGTCGGACCTTCCATCGCATCGGGCAGCCACACATGCAGGGGCCACTGCGCGGACTTCCCCACCGTGCCGATGAACAACAGGACGGCAATCAAACCCGCAGCAGACAGACCAAACAACCCCGTCTGCACCGAAGCGAGCGTGTGCAGGGTCGTTTCGGTGAAAATCTCACGGAACGAGAGCGTTCCGGTCGCGCTGTACAGGAAGGCAATGCCGATCAGCATGAACACGTCGCCGATGCGGGTGGTCATAAAGGCTTTGACCGCCGCATCCCGCGCCGAGGGTTTGCCGTACCAGAACCCGATCAGCAGGTAGGAGCACAAGCCCATGATCTCCCAGCCGACGAAGAGCGTGAGCAGGTTGTCCGAGACCACCAGCACGTACATGCCAAAGGCGAACAAACCGAGGAAGGCGAAGAAGCGCGAATACATCGGCTCGACGGATGGGACAACGTGTTTGTGCCCATGCTCTTCGACCGTTGCGCCGTGCGGCGGAAGACCCTTATGGTCATGGTCGCCTTCGGGCTGACCGAAATTGTGATAGCCGACGCTGTACAGGAAGATCATAAAGATCGTGATCGCCACAAAGAACAGCACCGCCGCGCCGAGCGGGTCAATCAACACGCCGATCTTCAACCAGGTCCCGCCGGTCGGGAGCCAGTTGAAGGAAGACTCAAAGGGGTGTTCGCCAAGGTGTTCCGCGCCGAGCGCGCGGGCAAACACAACCATCGCGCCGAGGAACGAGAGAAACGCCGCGCCCACCGCCACAGTATGACTGAGCGCCTTGTTTCGGTTCGTGAACCACACGAGCAAAAAGAAGGCAAGCACGGGCGGCAGTGGAATTAACCAGATCAATAATTCAGGCGTCATGCGTCCCTACCACTTCAACATATCGAGTTCGTCTGCGACCACCGTATTGCGGCGGCGATACACAGAGATCACCAAAGCCAGACCCACAGACACTTCCGCCGCGGCGACGGCAAACACGATGACGGCGAAGACCTGCCCCGCCATCGCAAACACGTCGCTGTAACGCCAGAATGCCACGAGGTTGATGTTCACGGCATTGAGCATCAGTTCCACGCCGAGCAAAATCGCAACGGCGTTGCGGCGCACCAGCACGCCGAACAAGCCGATGCTGAACAACGCCGCCGCGAACATGAGATACCAGGAAAGAGGAACCATTTCTGTTGACCTCCTATTTCTTGTTGAACGCGACGTACACCGCGCCCACCAGCGCCGCCAAAAGCAGGACGGACGCCACCTCAAACGGCAGGACGAACGCCTCCGGCGAGACCAGCGCCTCGCCCAGCAAACCCACCGCATCGAACCCGGACGGGAGGTCTGCTGCGGTTTTCTGGAAGCCGCTCCAACCCGAAAGCAGGAACGCCAGCCCCGCAAAGACCAGCGCCGCCACGAGCGCGCCCGCCCACCAATTCCTGTTCACCTGCGGACCGGTATCGCGCATATCCTTGCGTGTGAGCATGACCGCGAAAATAAAGAGGATGGCAATCGCGCCGATGTACACCACCACCTGCACCACCGCGATGAAATTCGCATTCAACAACGCATACGCCACCGCCACACCGAACAGCGTGGCAACCAGCCACAGCGCCGCATGGACAAGGTTGCGCGTCGTCACCACCATCAGCCCGGAGCCGAGAGTGAAAGCGGCAACAATCATGAAAATAATTTGTTGTGCTGTCATAAACAATTCTCCAATTCTCTAATTCTCCATTTCCCAAGAGAGGGTTGGAGAATTAGAGAATTTTTTATTGATGCGCCTCCACCGGCTTTTTCACGCCCTCCACCTGCTCGCGTTCCTTGCGGGTCGCGGAGCGGGCGATCTCCAGCGCGATCCAACCGGTAACTACATTGGCGAGGAACATGCCGAGGAGGTAGAGCCAGGTCGGGGCGCCGGCAAGCAGCGCATTCACCAGAGCCGTCACCAGCAGGAGCGCAAACGCCAGCGGCGTCAGGAATTTCCAGTTGAAGCCGAGCATCTGGTCAATGCGGATGCGCATCATCGTGTACTTGACCCACATGATGACCCAGTATCCGATCATCGCCTTGAAGACAAGGATCAAAATTGCCAGGAAGGGGCTGACTTGTTCCAAACCAAAGAACCGATACCCGCCGAAGAACAGGATCGCCCAGAAACCACCGAAGGTGAAGGCGTGCAGCAATTCGCCTGCATAGAACATGCCAAACTTCATGCCGGAGTATTCGATGTTGAACCCGGACACGAGTTCGGACTCGCCTTCCGCGAGGTCGAAGGGGGCGCGTCCCAGTTCGGCAATGGCGGCGATGAGGAAGATCAGCGCGCCCAGCGGCGAAAGGACGACGTACCAGATATCCTGCCCCTGGATGATTTCGTTCATCTTCATCGAACCCGCAAAAATGACGGGGATCATCAGCGTGGTCAGCATCGGAATTTCGAACGCGACCATCACCGCCACCTGGCGGAAACCGCCGATCAGGGCAAACTTGTTGTTCGACGACCAGCCCGCCATGATGATGGAAAGCGTCCCGATGGCGCCGGCAGCCACGAGGAACAGCACGCCCACGTTCAGATCCACATTGAGGATGACGGGCGCAAGCGGCACGATCGCCCACAACATCAAGACCGAAGCCATCGAGAGGATGGGCGCGAGGTTGTAGACAACCTTGTCCGCGCCGCCGGGGGTCGTATCCTCCTTGATGATGAGCTTGATGATATCGGCGAACGGCTGGATCAACCCGAAGGGACCCAAACGGTTCGGACCGAGGCGGTCCTGGAAGCGAGCCACCACTTTGCGCTCGATCCAGACGAGGAAAATATCCAGCACCATCAGCAGCGCGATGAGCAGGAACACGCCGAGGAAGGCAACCAGCACGTGGGCAGAGACGGCATCCATACCCCAGCCGGTGAAGACGCCCTCGAGCCAGTCCGCGGCGACTTTTAAGGGGTCATTCAAAAAACTCATAAAACACTCCTGTTACCCTTCACCCCTTGTCCTTCTCCTCAAGGGAGAAGGGTCGAAGCGAAGGTTTCCTATTACACAAAGAAAAGGCTGAAAGGAAAATTCCCATCAGCCTTCTCTTCAATGTTATCGGTGAATTACACCCATTCCAGCATCCCTTTGCGCCAGGTATACACCAGTCCCGCCACAAGGATGGCGACGAAGATGATGCCTTCGACGACGGCGTACAGACCCAGCTGCCCCAGTTTCACCGCCCAGGGAAACAGAAAGACCGCTTCCACATCGAACACCAGGAAGACCAGGGCAAAGATGTAATACTGTGCCTTGAACTGTATCCAGGATTCCCCCACCGTCTCAA
Organism: Chloroflexota bacterium; assembly: GCA_024434165.1. GTDB lineage: Bacteria > Chloroflexota > Anaerolineae > Anaerolineales > Villigracilaceae > Villigracilis. The sequence continues at coordinate 4,212 of QMIW01000043.1, forward strand.
TACCGCACTCATACGTGGATTCCTTGATGGGATTGGGCTTTTTGGGACCAAAAATGAACCCCGCCGCAATCGCGCCAATGGGAATGATCAGTCCCACAACGATAAAAAGGGCGATATACAACCATTCATTCATTTACTTATTCACTCCATTGGGAAATGTAGTACAAGTTGTTGGGCAAATTGTACCATAAAGGACAAACCACCCTTGCGTACTGCGTGTCCATTTTTGGGGTGATTTTTGTCATATTTTCCGTGCAGACCGGGACGTCTTCCTCCTCCTCCTCCCAAGCCGGTTCAGGAAAAACTTCACCACATCGTCAAAGAACGGAAGCCCCACGATGACCCCCAGCACCGACCCAACCACGCCGGATGTTCGCACGAAGTTGGTCGAAAAGCCGAAGAAATCCACCGCCTCGATCTCGACGGTTTGAGCGGATACCGCCATCCGGCTTTCTTCGCCCGTGGAGCGCTCGGTGAAAACCAAATGCAGCCAGACCGTCCCGCGATACGTCCCCACCTCCGGCGGGCGGACGCTCCAATAGAACGTGACCGGCTCGCCTTGCTTCAACGGTTGGAAGGTGGCTCCCGGCGGCTGGACTTCCATCCCGGCGATGTCGAAGCGCGCCTCCGCCATGACGTTGTGCGTTTCATACAGGTTCGGAATTTTGATAACCTCGCCTTCGACGACATTGCCCGCGAACTGCGCCGTCGGGGTGACGTTGCCGAGATCGTCCACTTCCAGCGTCAGGCGCACGATGTCGCTTTCGGCGGCGGCTTTCATCCTTGCCGGGTATTCCAGCGTCAGGCGGCGGGTCTCCAGAATGGCAGGCTGGGCTGGGATCGCCGTCTGTACGGGTATGGCTGTGCCGGGCGGAATCTTCGTCGCTGCAGCCTCCTCGGTTGCGGCTTCGAAGGTCGGCTCGGTGGCGGCGGGCTGTTCCGCCACACCGCAGGCAAACGTGGAAAGGACCGTCATCCACACGGCGGTCAGCAGAAAAAACTTACGGGGCAAAAAAGGCTTGCGGGTCACGCAACAGGCTCGAGGTCAATTTGAAGCGAGGAAGGGGTGGGCAGCTGCATCTCGGTTGGGTAAATCTCGCGGATGCGCGTCTCGCGCGGGTTGGGCGCAAATCCCCAGATCAGCAAGGAGATGGAAACAGCCAGGATAATAATGGCAAGGGCAGCGCGAATCTTTTTGCTCATCGTTCCACTTCTTCCACTTCGATGTACCACTTGACGCGCGTGCCGACGCGGTCGCGCAGCTGCCAGGCAAGCGGTTTGGGCATGGTCTCGAACGTGTGCGTGATCGCGTGGATGCGGCTGACGATGATCCCGCGCTCCTCTTGTGAGAGCGGCAGATCCGGCGTTTGGACGAATTCCTCCACGCGCCCCAGGTTGATGGAGGTGGTTTTGTACAAGCCCCAATCCTGGCTGCACAGCCGCGCAAGGATGGAGAGGTTGATCTTTTCGTTGTCGTCTTCGCCGGTTTCGTTGTTCAATAAAATGGAAGCGATATCGAGCAGGTCTTTGCGGTTGAGTTCCAGGATCTGCGCCTTCGATAACAGCAGTTCCGCCAACGGGATGGTGAGGGGATCGGCGGTGAGGCGGTCTTCGAGCGGGATTTTGTGGCACATCTCGAAATCGCCGATGAAGATGTCCATCTTTATGCCGGTCTTGTGGTCGAAATAAATCTGGCGGTGCGCGCCGTTCAAAATATTGAACTGTTTATCCGGGCTGTAACCGGCTTCGGGCATGAAGGTTTCGAACTCGCGGCGTTGTTTTTTGGCAACGACGAAATCGAGGTCGGCGAATTCGCGCACAAACAGGGGATGGTTCCGTTTGTTGTGCGCCTGCACTGCCAGCCCGCCGATGGCGCGGATTTGAAGGTTCCTTGCGTTCCCCACTTCGATCAATCGGTGCATTTCTGCCAGAATTGCCTGCGAAGTAAGCGCCATTCGGTCACCTGGAAACAGACCTGACAGTCAGGCTGAAGGCGTGACTGTCAGGTCTTTCTTCTTTCTTATTCCACCGGAATTTCGGACTGCACCTTGCTCAGGTCAATGCCCTTGCTCTTGCGGTAGGACTTGAACCCGAAGTAGATGAGCGCGGCAAGCAGGTAGTTGACGCCCATGAAGATCAGCGATGTGCCGTTCTTGTAGCCGTTTTCGTTGATGCTATAGCCGATGCCGTACAGGGCGTTCGGGTCGAGAATCCACTGGTACAGCAGGAAGACCAGGAACCCGCCGAAGATGACGCCCGCCACTGTGATCAACGGGATGCCGAGGATGTTGTACTTGGCAATCGGCGAGGACTTGTACAGATCCGGCTTGGTGTAAGGCAGGATGATCGCGGAAATGGTCGTGCCGAGGAAGGTCACGGCAATGACCAGCGTGGAGCACAGCGTCAACGAAGCGAAACTGAACAGGTTGTAGTTGAACAGGTACGCCACCACCACCGACGGAACCACCATCAACAACAGCGCGTTGACCGGCGTGCCGGTGCGCTCGTCCAGTTTTGCGACCGACTCGGGCAGAAGGCGGTCGAACGCGGCGGCGAAGATGACGCGCGTGGACGAGAGGAATACGGTTCCGCTCCAGCCGAACCACCACAGGCTCATCAGCGCCACGACCACAAACTGGAGGAGTTTGTTGGTGGTCAGGAACGAAGCGAGCAAAGCCGGATAGGGCCAGACGGGCAGCGCGGGCGCCACATCGGTGAGACCCCAGGCGTAATTCCACCACGCCGCGCCAGCCTGCACGTAGAACTCCCATCCCATCGTTTTGCGAATGGCAAAGAGCAGGATGATTCCCAGCAGGGTGGTGATGCCGAGCGCCCAGCCCATGCCCGCCATGTTGCGTTTGAAATCGGTCGCGCCGCGCACTTCACCGTAGAGCGTTGCGCCCCAGTTGGGCCACAAGTTGAAGAAGACCATGTAGGGAATGACAAGGAAGACCGCCGCCAGCGCCCCGCCCGCAAACGGCGTAACCGCGCCTGCGGCTGCGCCGAGTTCGACAGTCGCATCGTAAACGCCGCTCACCCCAAACATGGCGGCTGCATTCTCTTCCAAGCCCGCCTTGAAGGTTTCGGGCGTGCCCATCAACAGCATGACCACGACGATGAGCAGTCCCAGCATCCCGCCGTAGAAGGAGACCTTCTGAATGCGCGCATAGGTCTTCATGCCGAGCATGATGAAGAGGCTGACGATGGCAAGCGTGAGGATCGAAGCGGTGAACGCGCCGTTCTGTGTCCCCGCGAACCACAGCGCCGCATCCTTCAAGCCCAGCACACCCAGGATGGGAACCAGCACGATGTGCCGGAACATATCGCCATAGAGCGGCACCCACAACCACAGGATGAACCACCACCCCGTCACCGCCAGGACGAACCCGACCCCCCCGCCGAGGATGCGGCTCTGCCAGACGTAATCGCCGCCGGAACGGGGCATCACAGCGATCAACGCGGCATACACCACCACCTCAAAGAAGATGAAGATCGCGCTGACGATCAACGCATTCACCATACCGCCCTCGAAGTAATACATCTGGCTGAAACTGTATAGACCGAGGGTGATCAGGTTGATGGAGAACAACGCGTAGATGAACGCGTCGAAGACCGACCAGGAACGCACCAGGCCGGTCGCCTTACGGACAAACAAGTTGCTCATAACACTCTCCTCTTTTGTGTTTTCGCCCTCACCCCTTGCCCCTCTCCCTGAGGGAGAGCGGTTGGGGTGAGGAAATTTAACCTGTCGTCAAAACGTAATCTTCCACCTTTTTCTTTCCAAGCCGTATCAACGCGCCCAGCAAAGTTCCCTGCTCATACATCGAACCGGGGTTGATGCAGAGCGTCTTGCCAATGCGTGAAACGCCGCGCCCCTCATGGATGTGTCCGTGAAGCCCAAGCAGAGGCTGGCTTGCTTCGATGACTTCGCGCACAGCCGTCGAGCCGACCGCCTTCAACGCCTGCCCCGCCATTTTGGGACGCAGGTTTTCGTCCAGTTCCGGCGCTTCATCCAGGTTCGATTTATACGGCGGCACATGGATGTTGAAGACGGCATTGTGCGGATCCTTGAGTTGGGAGATCATCGCCTCATACCGGACTTTGAGCTGGTCCTCGTCCTCTTCACGGTGCGTATCCCAGGGTGTCCGGTTGGACCAGCCCGAAGCGATCATTTCGTGACCGCTGTTCAGGGTTGTGACCTTCCCCTCCGCCAGCACCACGTTTTTGCTCGCGCGGATGATCTCGTCCACTTCGTCCATGTCGTCGTTGCCCGGACAGCAGTAGACCTTCATGCCTGTACCGTCCAGTTTTTTATCCGCCAGTTCCATCCACTGCTGAACGACCTTGAGCACTTCCTGCAAAAAGATTTTGCCTACACGCTCCGGGTCTTTCTCCAACTCGGCGATTTCGTCTGGATTCGTCAAATATGGGTAGTAACCGCGGCTGCGGACGCGCTTTTTCAGGTCTGTCAGTTCGTCTTCGTTCGTAATATCAAACACCTGTTCCAGCAAAGTGACGCGGTAATTCGCTCCGCCCTGATGAATGAACGGGACCACCGCCTTGCCCGTCATATCCCCGCCGAGGATCAGTTGATCCGCGTTGTAGAACTTCCCCGCATTCAAAAACTTGCTCCAGCAAATATCCGACCCGTGAATGTCTGTGGCAAAAAATATCGTGGTCACATGCAAATCCTTCTGTGCTGAGGTTTTCCAGCACGGCGCTGGGTGGCTTGCAGAGGAGGTGCGGAATTTGGGTTAATTATACCTCCCGGAAATGGGATTGCAACCGCCTCCCCATACGAATTTCGAGCATGCCATTTTCCAATCTGCCGCTGCTCATTGCACAATCTATAAAGGATGGTAGCGCAAGTCTCCGACTTGCGCGGGCAAATCGGAGATTTGCCCTACATGCCGCCCGGAGCGCAGGAAACACTGGCGGAGATCGAGAGAGCCATCCACGAATAAGACCACGAATACTCGAATAGCGAGTCTTCCATTCGTGAATTCGTGTGATATTCGTGGACGATTTGTATGGAGCACGGGAACTGCCGGCGGAGATTGAAGCAAAAATAAACGAACAATAATGTCGTTGCGAGGAGCCCGTAGGGCGACGAAGCAACCTCCAATTAATGAGGAGATTGCTTCGGGCGAAAGAACATCACCCTCGCAACGACATCCAATTTCATGACATTTGTTACAGTGCAAAAATGGGGGTTACTTGTAAAATGAAAAGGTCATTGGAGACCGAATGGCGACAAGGGGAACACACGCCAGGCTCGCTACCCAAATTTGACGCATACTCAAATTAGGAGACCAAATGACTACTCACTATCCCCCCGAACCGTTTCGCATCAAGGTAACCGAAGCCATCCGTCTGATTCCGCGCGAGGCGCGGGAGGCTGCCTTAAAAGAAGCGGGCTACAACCTTTTCCTTATGAAAGCCGAGGATATTTTCATTGACCTGCTGACCGACTCCGGCACGGGCGCGATGAGCCAGGAGCAATGGGCGGCGCTGATGCGCGGCGATGAGTCTTATGCCGGGGCGCGTTCGTTCCACCGGCTCAAAAGCGCCGTAGATGATATTTTCGGCTTCAAGTATTTCGTCCCTACCCATCAAGGTCGCGCTGCGGAAAACATCCTGGCGGCGTGCCTGGTGAAACCGGGGCAATACGTCCCCAGCAACATGCACTTCGACACCACCGACGCCAACATCCGCGCGCGGGGCGGGCGTCCGGTCAATCTCGTGATTGACGAAGCCCATGACCCCGAGAACCGTCATCCATTCAAAGGCAACATGGATATCGCCAAACTGCGCGCCTTCATCGAAAAGGTCGGGGTGAAGAACATCCCTCTGGGAATGGTAACAGTTACAAACAACGCGGGAGGCGGTCAGCCCGTTTCGATGGAAAACCTCAAAGCGATTGCCCAGGTCTACCGTGAGTACGACATCCCGTTTTTCATTGACGCCGCGCGCTATGCCGAAAACTGTTTCTTCATCAAACAGCGGGAACCCGGCTACGAGTCGAAGTGCGTCAAGGAGATTGCGCGCGAGATGTTCGCGCTGGCAGACGGCATGACCATGTCTGCCAAGAAGGATGCGATTGTCAACATCGGCGGGCTGCTGTGCATGAACGACGAGACCTTGTTCCAAAACGTGAAGAACGAGTTGATTTTGCGCGAGGGCTTCCCCACCTACGGCGGGCTTGCAGGGCGCGACCTCGATGCGATGGCGGTCGGATTGTACGAAGGCTTGGATGAGGATTATCTTGCCTATCGTCTTGGGCAAACGGCGTACCTCACCTCGCGCCTGAACGAGGTAGGGATTCCCACCATCCAGCCGGCCGGCGGGCATGGAGTTTACGTCAACGCGGGCGCGGTCTTTCCGCACATCCCAAACTATGAATTCCCCGCGCAGGCGCTGGCGGTGGAACTGTACCGCGAAGGCGGCATCCGCGGCGTGGAGATCGGCTCGGTGATGTTCGCCTGCCTTAACCCCGAAACCAACGAATGGCATTACCCCAAATTGGAACTGCTGCGCCTCGCCATTCCGCGCCGCACGTACACGCAAAGCCATCTGGATTACGTGGCGGAGACGCTGGCGAAAATCAAATCCCGCGCGGGATCGGTTCGCGGCTATAAATTCACTTATGCGCCGGAGTTGCTGAGGCACTTCACAGCAAGGTTCGAGCCGCTATAACAGACGATGGACCATAAACGATGGACGACGGATCATGCTCCATGGTCTGTCGTCTATCGTCGAAATCAAGGGGACGCTATAATTCGGCGCAAATTCCCATGAAACTGCACCCCTTCCTCCTCACATTCATCCTTCTTGCCTCCGCTTGTTCTCTCCTATCAACAGCACAGCCAACGGCAGCCTCAGCAACCCAGCCCGTAGAACAAGTCAACGCAACCCCAACACAAACCCCAACCTCAATCGCAAAAACGCCGGAGATTCCAGATCGTCCCAGGTACATTCTCGACACCGTTGTCAACTACGACCTGCACAGCATCAACGTCGTTGAAACCATTCAATACCCAAATCACACCGGGCAGGAACTTGCTTCCCTCACGCTCGCCATCGCCGCCAACCTTTGGACGGATTGTTTCCGGCTTTCCGAAGCAGCGGTGGATGGGATCCCTGTGATGGACTACGCACTCCGCCTGCACCGCCTCGACCTCCCGCTTCCGACTCCGCTCGCGCCTGATTCCGTTTCGACGCTGACTCTTCGCTACAGCCTTTCCCTCCCCTACATGGACCAGGTCAACAGCCAGCGGGCGCGCCAGTTGGCGTCGCTGTTGGAATGGGAGGGGTTCCTTCCTGCGCAGACACAGATGGCAGGGTGATGGCAAAGCTAAGGAACATAAATATGGCAGCAAACAAAATCCACCAATTGGCAAGATTAATTTTTAGTGTCATGCAATTCCTCCATAGGTATTTTTATGCCTACAAAAGTAAGCATCTGAATCACGTAATTTATGGGTTGGGTAAATTCAGCTTCAAAACAGGACTGGGTATGTAATACACAGAACTTACGCCGGGAAAGGTGAATAGGTAATCTCCACCACCTTGTACAATCACCGCGCTTTCGTCGTAATACCAACTTCTGAAATAGTTATTCATACCTCCAACCCCACGAATTAGTTGGTTTGTTCCTACCAGATAAACGCCATCAGAACGCACGATATATTTTTTCGTAGGTGAAGGCACTTCAGCACTGGAAACCGAAAAATCCACCACCTCATAATCCAATCCTAAGTCATTTGTCACTTGTTCAAGTAACATACCATTCGGCAGGCTTAAGTCTGGAGAAAAGGGGTACTCGTAAAGGATTACAGCGTTCCCCGGACTCTCTCTGAAATCCGAAGGAAGCGCAATCAATGCGCCGTAGTAATGATGGATAAATATCATATCTGCAGATTCGATATAGGAAAAGTTTTTGGGGTCAAACTTACGATCTTCCAGGCGAGGCAATAACCCCAAATTAAGTAGCTCATATCTTTTTCCAGTGGTCAGATCCAAAATATAGTTCGGACGATAACGTGGAGCTCCTGGTCCAGCGGCCGCGCTCCCCTTAAGCCAGACCAGTTCAGGACTGAGAAAAACTCCCCTCTCCAGCAATTCTGGGTAATTCGGGACTTTTTTTATCGCCCCCGTGCGCAAGTCCAGCAAATACATCTTGCCAGCACGCCCTTCGCGGACAAACAGGAATTCTCCACCCGGCACGCCCCAGACACCGGGTTTTTTGCAAGCGGAGATAAGCACCTCAGCATGAGGAGGGATTTCGCGATCTTGCTCCAGACATAATTTTAGGAATAACAATTCCTGAGGCAGGTAGCAACAAAGAAATACCAAAAGTAGCGCTGTCAGCGCGAAACGAAGCGGTTTGTTCTCTTTGAGGTTTTTCATATTACGTTACCTCCCTCTCAATTCCGTGCTTCCTTTGGCAGTTTGCGAAACATATTTCCACTCCTTTTGGTTGGGTACATGGTAGCAAATTTCAATTTCAAAGTCAACGTCGAATGTCACAAATTTTTTCTTCCATTTACCTCCTCGGGTGAGAAACGAAAGCAAAGTATCTCCACATAACAAACTAAACAGGTTCCTGCAAAACGACACAAGCGGACCTCCCCTATCAACATTTCTGTAACATCTCAGCTGGTAGTTCATCTGTCAGCTGATTCTCATTTCATAAAGGAGATTCCATGTTCACTTTGTTCAAACGTTTCATCCGCGAAGAGGATGGTCAGGACTTCGCCGAATACGCCCTGATCCTGGGCGCCATCGGCGTGGTCGCGATTGCCGTGATCGCCCGTTATCGCAACGAACTGATCGCCGCCTTCGAAGCAGGCATCGAAGCCCTGCGCATGCCGCTTTCCACCAGCGGTTTGGTTTTCAAGCTTTCAAAACCATTAATTGCCTACACGCAAACCAAGAACCCTGAGAGTCTTTGATAGCCCGTCCAAATAGAATTATCCTTGAAGAAAGGAAAGATACAACATGGAAATCCCCCGACACTGGCGTCTCAAAAAACAACGATATGGTCTCGTTGGTGAGGTTTGCCCTCACTGCGATCACAAGATCTTCCCCCCGCGCGATGTCTGCCCCAATTGTGGCGACGAAGCGAAGGACCTCTTCGCCTTCAGCGGCAAGGGTGAAGTGTATTCCTACACTACCATTTATGAAGCGCCGGCAGGCTATGAAACCCAGGCTCCCTACACGGTGGCGCTCGTAAAATTGGAAGAAGGTCCCATGGTCACCGCCCAACTCACCGACGTGGACAACTCCGAGGTTCAGATCGGCATGCCCGTCGAAATGGTCACCCGCAAGATGCGGAATGATGGCGATGAGAGAGGGTTGATCGTATATGGGTATAAGTTTCGCCCTTACCGATATATGCCAAATCAAGCATAGTTGACTTGGCATCCTGATCAAGGATCGCAAGAAGGTTTAGGCGAATATCGACCATAATTTTACGATTTCTGTCGATAGTCGCCCTGTGAACCAAAGTATCAACTATCTGCTTCTTAAGCAAAAAGACTTGGTGTCGCTCCTCAGCATTCTGGGGAGCGATATTTTTTAATTCCTCAACCCCAATTCGTAAGTCCCCCAAATACTCCATAAATTTCTCTTCCCAATCATCGAGTGAATTAAGATTACAGAGTGTCGCATAAATAATTAAACTTTTTAGATAGGCAAGCCTGCCTGAGCAAAGAAAGACTGAGACCCTATCCGTAAATAGGGAGGCCCATTAACAAAAAGACACTCCTGGTGCAGAATTGCAGGTGCGAGCCAAACAAGCTGCAAGGAGTGTCCAATGAGTTATACCACGTTGTGGGAAGTTCCCGATGGTTTGTGGGAACGGATCGAACGAGTGTTGCCGCGAGAAAAGCCGAAAGGTAGCGTGGGGCGTCCAGCCTTGCCCAATCGACAAGTCGTGAATGGCATTCGGTTTGTGTTGCGGAGCGGATGCCAATGGAAAGGCCTGAAAAAGGAATGGTACGGAGCCAGTAGCAGCCTGCATGAGCGCTTTCAAGAGTGGAGCGAGTCTGGTTTGTGGAAGAAGATTTATCGCTTGGTAGTGATGTATTACCAGAAGAAGCGGCGGATCCGCTGGAAATGGCAAGCGGTGGATAGCAAAATGGTGCCCGCTCCATTAGGCGGTGACCAGACAGGGCCAAACCCTACGGATCGAGCGAAATCAGGTTCCAAAAGGCATGTCTGGGTCGATCAGCGTGGCGCACCATGATCCATTCAAGTAACTGCTGCGAATACTCACGATGTAACCGAGATCATGAACTTGCTCAATTGTCCGATAGTGCGTAGACCCAAGACCACTTACAAAGTTCAGCACTTGTGTGCAGATAAAGCGTACGATTTGGAAGAGGTGCGAACGAAACTGCGAAAACGAAAGATTACGCCGCATATTCGTAAACGTGAGTATGACTCAAATCCGATGCCACCGCCTTTGGAATCTGAGAAGCATCCTGCCAGACGTTGGGTGGTGGAACGGACCCTATCCTGGCAAAACGATTTCCGCTCATTGCGCACTCGCTGGGCTAAGAAATCGAGTAACTGGCTGGCTCTTATCTTTTTTGCCTGCACCTTGATCCTCTGGAGAATGTGCTCCCATGACTAATTTACGGATAGGCTCTTAGTAAATTCCTACCATAGGCGATTTATGGCGTAGGTAATACTACAGGTGTCGAAGACTGAACAACCAAAGGCAGCGTCTCTGGATGTTGTTCTCGGTATTTAATGTGGTCAATCATCTCTTTTATTCTTCCATCAAAAATAGAGTTTCCAGTGTATGCGTCAAATTTCTCTTGCACTCCATTTGGAAACATCTTGTTAATATCAGATTCCCAAGTCGAGCCGCGGCTGGGAACTTCTACATTTTGAACGGACCCATCTGTATTAATATGTATTACCGCAGGAATATCTGCCCTCCCCCCCAGGAATACTACATAGTGCCCAAACATATAGTTTTTGTTCAAAGCGCCCTAAAATATCCCATTCACATAAAGCCAAATCGTGTAAAGCAGAGGGGACTTGAATAAGGAGAGCTTTTATTAATTCTTTTTGATATTCCTGCCATCTCTCTACTTGAACCGCATCTGGTGTAAATATGGGCGGTTGAGGCAACGTAGGTATTAGCGTTGCTTCGGGAGTTGCAGTAGGTATTACAGTAAGAGTTGGTAAAGCAGTTTTGGTGAGGGCGATATAAGTCTGCACGGCTACCATAGCTGTATTTTGTGCGTCTACAGGAATAGCTTGGGAAGGTGTGCAAGCTGCCAAAAGGATGACAAGGAAGATGATAGTAATTTGAACTTTCATGCTGTTTATCCCTGGTGCAACATGGTAGATATGGGAAGGTTATCTCAGGGGAATTAAGTTATATCCCCCAACTATTTGGAAATTAACAATCTTAAGTTATATAAACTATTATAAGTATCTCATTTCAAGTTTCAAGTGACAAAAGTCAGAGACTCTGTAACATAAGCGGTGGGCGAAAAGTGGAATGGGTAAAGAACAAGGGAAAGCGAAGGAAGGCGAACAGATCACAGGAAGGGAGCAGCAGCCAACAAGAGCCCGGTTTCCATGCCTTGCCAGGACTTGTAGCCTCTGACCGTTCGAGCCCTCATTTTCATTCGTTCGATGGCTCGTTCAGTAGTATTGTTGGTCCAGGGAACTTGCGGTTCGGATTGGAAAGTGCAATAGCGTTGCCAGGTTTGGGCAAGCCGCAAGAGCAGGTCGCGCAACCTTTCTAGTGGAGAAAGCGTTTTAGAGTTGGAACGCTGGCGTCCAGGCAATTGTTTCCACAAGGCATACAGGCGTTTTCCACCCTCGGGATGTAAAACCTCCAACAAGGTTCGGGCTTCTTCCAAAACCCACAACCATTCTTTTGAAAGATCGGAAGCCAGATCATGCAAGGTTCGTCCCACCCAGCGCCGGACATGAAACTGGCAAACCTGATGTCCCAATTGCAGTTTATCTGCCACGCCCCGGTCACTACAGAGATCGTCCGTCACAATGACACTGACGCCATGCCGCTGAACCAAGGGCTTCAACCAACGCTGAACAGCCTGTGGGTCGTATTCGTTGACATAGCCCACCGCCAGCGGGTCACCCGTGCCCAGGTCGACCGCCACCAAGACGGGCTGTTTTTCTCCCCACCCCTGCACATAAGCACCATCCAAACCCAGCGCGCGCACGGGCTGCCATTGCTTCTGCTTCTTGCGTTTGACATTCTCTTCCTGTGCATTGCGCCAGATGGTCATGAAACTGAGACTTACCTTCAATCCGCTCAAGATCAGTTCCGCTGCACGATAGCTCAATCCGAGGGTCCACAACAGCACGGAGAATATCTCCAGTCGTTTTGTTTGGTCGGCTGACGAACTCCCAGCAGGGTAATGTCGAAAGCTGCGCTGACAATGACCACAACGATAGCGATAGACGGTCACACTTCGTACATGGACATCCCGAACTTTCTTTTTGACCTTCCCCCAGCGTTGAAAGGTCGTGCCCTCGCAATATGGGCACTTCTTGGGACGTTCCTCCGTTTTTTGCTTGACATCCGGCAGTTTCAGGACAACAATTGTCATGGGTGAGTTCCTTATAAGCTTGGTGCCGATAACCATATCTTACAAGAAACTCATCCTTTTTTCTCCCAAAAACTACCTTCTTTGTACAGCCTCAAGTCATTTTAATATTTATTCACAATGCAATGAGAGAATTACTATTGAGTTTATTTATGGAGAATACCTAAAAGAGAGGATAAATGAAATCAACCAGGTGAGAAGAATATTTCGGGAAAGTGCGCTTCGTCAGTTGCCGATGATTGTAGCAATATACAAAGAGTTGAATGTTCTTCGCCAAAGATTGCATTCTTCTTGAAAAGCACCTTGACTTGCGTGCCAGCCGTCTCAAATAGTTACGTAAATATGCATTGACCGCTTCGACCGAATAGGTTGCCTGTTTGTCAGTTCACATTTCATATGTAACACCGTAGTACGAAGAGTCATAGACAGGAAAAGCTTCACTATAGTAGTGTTTGGCTTGTGGAGCATGTTCCAAGCAAGCTTGCAAAGCTTCTGAGGTTCTTTCCAGCACCACATCCCAATTCAAATCGCAGCGAGTATCGCGACCCACAATTGCCAGAACGCAGATTTCGTTTTTTTTGCCAACAAAGGTATACAGTTCATCCGCCAATCCCGATCATGGGCGAAAGCGACACGTTCCCTATACCCACCCATTCATCTATATATTATCAGCAACCAATGACCTGGCTGCTCTTTTACCTTCTGGCTGTAAGCCTGTACGACTTACGTACCCATCGCATCCCGAACTGGTGTACGTATCCATTAATCGTTGCGGGCATGATCGTGCATTTCAGATGATAAATCCTCAAGAAATGAGCGAACACCCCTATGGATAGGGGTGTTTTCTTTGGGGTCCAAGAAACAATCAACCTTCTTGGTTTATACAGTCAGTTTTTTCAACTGAGTAGTGAAATAGTATCCATAACTGTGGCAAACTCGCCGTGCAGGGTTGCCAATGTCACATCATGAATTTCTTGTGCGGAGTATTTCCGCCCATCGTGACCTGTGAGTTCGAATGCGGCAGTAGCATCTGAGACGAGGCAGGTGTCAAAGCCAAGGTTGCCTGCCATGCGCGTCGTGGTGGACACACAGTGCGGGGTGGTGAGACCGACGATGACCAGTGAATTACATGCGCGTTTGCGGAGTTGCTGTTCCAAATCCGTGCCGATGAAGGCGCTGTTGACGTTTTTCTGGATCAGCGGTTCACCCGCGCGTGGTTGCAGCGCGTCTTTGATGGCGTTGCCAGGGTGGTTGGGATTCAACGGCGACGTCGGCGAGAGGGACATGTGTTGAACATGGAAGACGGGGCGTCCGTGCTTGCGCCATGCCTCCAATAACTTGACGATATTGTCCTCGGCTTGCGGATTGTTCCTCTCGCCCCAGACAGGTTCGTCAAAGCCTTTTTGAACGTCGATAATGATCAGGGCGGTGGTTTGGTTTATTTTTTCCATAGGGTAATCGTTTCTCTTTATTTTACCCGTCTCATTCCAGTCACGCTGACCGCACCCACCCACACGAGCAACATAGGCAGGGAAGCGAACAAGACAGCGGTGAGCAGGGAGTTTGCGAAGGCGAAACTGAGTCCGCCGAGGATGAGGGCGATGGCGAGGACAATGCCCAGCCAGTTGACCCAGGCGGGGATGAGGCGGGTGTGCAAGCCCAGGATGGATGTGGAAATGCTGAGCAACGCCAATGCCATCAATTTGAAGGTATCTATTTGATTGACCAGCGCCAGCAAGGTGCGGAAGGGAGTCTCGGCGGAGGCAAGTAGATCAGGGTTGACGAGGGTTTGCTGCACAGCCGCCTGCACGAGTGAAATTGTGCCTGCGACCACGCCTGCGCTCAAGACCACACGGGCAAGGGGCTTTTCATCTGCGGTTTGGAACAGGCTGGCAGCCGCCACCGCGAAGATCAGGATGGATATGCCTGCCACCCCATCAATGAGATAGACCTGTATCAAACGTGCCAGTTGATTGGCGAGAAGGACTTGCTGAAGATCCACATTGGACATGGACGGGGAGAGCGTCCCTGTGGGGATCAACAGTCCGATCACCCAAACTGCGACATAGAGAAAACCGAAAAACGCGAGCCAATTTCTTTTGTTCATTACTGCCTCCAGATAAGCATCAAAACTTTGTTGAGAATGTAGATACCGCCGAAAACGACGGTCAGATTGACTTTGCCTGTGCTGTCTAACGCCCAGCACGTCAGACCAAGCACAACGAATTCGAGCAGGAACAGCCAGGGTTCATGCAAACGCATGGGAGATTTCGGCGCGAGGAAGGTTCCCCACACCACGGCGAACAGGACGGGAGCGCCCAAGCCCAGCAGGAATTTCATGAAGGTGTTGCTGCCTGTTTGGAAGCCCCAGTATCCGAAGATGGCGAGGATGCAGAGTTCGAGCAGAAAGCGTACAAGCAGATTAATCGTTTTGAACATTTTTGAGATCTCCTGTTTTGCCAGTTTTGATCTTCACACACAAAATCTTCAAATTGAGATTGTGGGCGCGGAACAAGATTCCCATCAGCGCGGCTTGATCGGGCAACTCGCCAGCCAGCAGCGTATTGCCGTCGTCGTCTTCGGCGTGGATCAACTCTGGGAACCAGGCAGCCTGTTCGAGGTCCAGTTTGCCGCGCAGGCGGATTTGATAAAAAATGGGTTGTCGTTCTGTATTCATGCTCCCCATCTTATTCACGCGAACCGTTTCCTTCATCTCCCAATGGGGGTATTTGTGGGGGTAGATTCTCCCCCGCCGAAATCCCTCCTTCGGGAGATGGAAAGAGAAACCACATCACCTAAACTTGTCGGCAAGGAGAAAAAAATGAAAAACCTGATTACAAAACGACCCATGATCTTTTCCGTGATCGTCATGCTGGTTCTTGAGGCATTTGTTCTGGCGGGGCTCTTCTTTAGCAAAGTGTCGGGCGTGCCGCTCGTCTCGCTCGACCTGCCGCTGCTCATGCTCAATGCCGTGCTTGCCATTGTGATCCTTTCCGCGTTGCGCGGGTGGCGGGAGGCAGGTTTCAACGCGCCGTCTCAATGGAAGAACATGAGCCTGTTTCTCGTGCCGCTGGCGCTGCTGATCGGACCGACCCTCTTTTTCCAGCCGCAACTCCCCGAGCCTGGCAAGATCGTCGTCCTCATCATCGTCACGCTGCTGATCGGTTTTCAGGAAGAAGCCATCTTTCGCGGAATTCTGCTGGGCGCGTTCAGACCGCAAGGCGTGATGAAGGCTGTCTTGATCTCCGCCGCACTGTTCGGAATCATCCACATCAATTCGCTTTTCGTTGGGCGCGATCCCATCTTCGTGCTGTCGCAGATCGTCGCGTCATTCTTAGGGGCAATCGGTCTGGGCGCGCTGCGTGTCCGCACGAACAGTGTCGTGCCGCTGGTTTTGCTGCACGCGTTCAATGACTTCCTGCAATTCAGCGCAACAGGCGGCATGGAAGCGGGAGACGTGGCTCTTTACATCCCCATTTTGAAGGTTGTCATTTCGGGGCTTATGGCTTTGTACGGTTTCTACTTGCTGCGCGGTTACAAGGAAGAAACTATTTCAGTCGGGTAAATCACTTTTGGTACAACGGATGGTCATGAAAGTGACCATCCGTTGAATAGCCCGAATTCGCGCGCTTTGGCTGCCGCTTTGACCCTGTCATCCACGCTCAGCTTGCCATAGATATGTTTGACGTGCGTCTTGACCGTCCCCACCGAAAGGACAAGTTTCTCGGCGATCTCAGGGTTCGACAGCCCTTCGGCGATCAACTTCAAGACCTCGATCTCGCGCTCGGTCAACGGTTCGATCAAACTGGATTGATCTATGTGCGCAGGCATGCCAAATGCCGCCAGCAGGTCAGCCACAAAATCATCCTTGTGTGCTTTCTGAATCTGGGAGAGAAGATTTTTCATCCCTTCGCCTTCATCGAGAAAGACGCGCACGTAGCCGTTCGCCTTGCCAATCTCCAAGGCGCGTTCAAGCGTTTTGAGGGCAGCGGATGACTTGCCCGCCTCCTGCTCCATCAGGGCATGGACGATGTGCAGTTCCATCTCGTATTCGACGTACCCCGCTTCCCGCGCCAGCCGAACCTGCTCCTCCACCAGACGGCGAGCCTCATCCCAAGCCTTTTGCCGCGCCAAATAGCGGACTCGCAGCACCGTCTGCAAACGATAGGGGAAAAACAGTGGCTGCTGCGGCGGGCGATACGTCCGCGCGTACAAATCGAACGCCGCCCAGTCCTTGAGCCTGAACATCAACTCGGCTTGCAATCCACGGGCGCGGTCAATGGCATTGACGATTCCGCCGCGGTTGATATTTGCGACCAGGTCATCCGCCATTTTGCGCGCTGAATCAACATTGCCATTCAAATATTCCAATTTGGGAAGGAGGGCATATAAACGCAGGCTGACATCGGGCACGCCGCCCGTCTGTCCTTCCAACTCAAGGGTGATGTTTGCTTCGCGCCATGCCGATTTCAGGTCATTGGTCTCGTACATCAACTGTGCCTGATTGATATGCGCCCATCCGCGTACCAGCGCGGGTGCGCTCTGACGCTCGAGCGTTGCGAGCAGTTGACGGTTCAGGGAGATGGCGCGCTGCAAATCGCCGCACTCCCGCACCACTTGCACCCGCGCGCACTCGGCGATCCAGGCTGTGGTCAGGTCGCCTGCCGCGCGGCAAAGTTGAATTGTTTCGTTGTAAGCCCTCTCGGCTTTTTCGAGACCCAGCCCCATCGAATGTGCCGAAGCGGCAATATTTAATTGGGCAAACCCGCGCCAGAGCAAATCCTGTTCGGCAAGCTGCTGCAATGCCTGCTCTGCAAGCAATAACGCGCCAGGCGAGTCATTGCTGCCTGCGCGGGCGAAATAACTGCGAATGATCTGAAAACGCCCGCGGGCATGGCTGGCTTGCGGCTCGTCCTTTAAGTTTCCTTCGGCGCGTTCAAGCAGGGGCAGAATGCGGGCGCTGTCATAGCCAAGCCAGAACCATGTCCATGCCAGGAAGGCGGTTAAGCTGGGATGTTCCGCAAGGATGGCTTCTGGCAGGGATTCGATCCGTTTGACCAGCCCGCGGATTTCCGCATGTCCCCATGCCTGTCCAAGCGCATCTTCGATAAGCACGGCGACACGATCTGGATTATTCGCCGCGATCCAATGACGGATGGCGTCAAGCAGGCAATTATTTTTCTCGAACCATTCCGCAGCGCGGCGGTGCAGGTCGGCGGTTTGGCTTGAAGCGCGGCGTTTGAGCAGATCGGCAAAAAGATGATGATAGCGATACCAATTCGATTCAGAGTCGAGCGGGATGATGAACAGGTTGGCGCGTTCCAATTCCGCCAGCATGGATTCGGACTGGTCACTCTGCAGAACATGATCGCACAACGAGGCGTTGAAGCGCTCCAATATGGAAGTCTTCAGCAGGAATTCGCGCAAAGCCTCAGGCTGGCGCGAGAGCACTTCATCTGTGAGATAGTCTGCCACGTAGCGATGACTGCCCGCAAACGCGGAAATGACTTCGCTGGGGTTGGATGATTTTTGCAGGGAAAGCGCGGCAAGCTGCAAGCCTGCCACCCATCCTTCAGTGCGCGCTTCCAACGTGCGAATGTCTTCGGCGCTCAACGAAAGCCCCATCGTTTGGTTGAGGAACTGCGCGGCTTCGTCCTCGGTGAAGCGCAAATCGTCGGCGCGGATCTCGGTCAATTGTCCGCGCACGCGCCAACGTCCGAGCGGGAGCGGCGGGTCGGCGCGGCTGATGAAGACGAGGTGGATGCTGCTGGGGAGATGGTCTATCAGATAGGCAGCCGCATCATGGATGGGCTGCTGGGTGATGTGATGATAATCATCCAATACCAGGACAACGCTTTTGCTGGAAAACTCAGAGAGGTCGTTGAGGAGGGCAACGGTCAACTCGCGGGGATTGGCGGAACCCGCTTCCAGCGAAGAGTCAAGCGTCGAAACGGAATCAGGCTCAACGGTCCGCAGGGAAGCGGCGATATAAGCGAAAAAGCGACTCGGTTCATTGTCGTCTTCATCCAATGAATACCAGGCAACTTTTATGTTTTGTGAAGTTGCAAGCCAGGCAGAGAGCAATGTCGTCTTACCAAACCCAGGCGGCGCGGAAATGATGATCAGCCTGCCGTTCAAACCAGTTTGTATTCGTGCGGTCAATCTCTGACGGGGAACACATCCTTCTGTCGGGAGCGGCGGGTACAGTTTCGTCGGCAAAATTGGGAGCAGCATGCACGCAATTATAAAGGCTAACATTCTCAGTCGTTGGCGCGGTTGCTCGGAAATAACCGTCCCGAAGGCTTTTTCACGAGAAACGCCAGCCTTCGGGACGGTTTTCTTTATTGCCGATAAAGTTTATTAATGCTGATTGCCTGGGACCAGCGCGGTCAAAACCCCGTCACACCCTGCAACCGCCTGCTCAATCACGGCGCGGTCATTCGTCGCGCCGGGGATGAGAGTGATGCGCCGTTTGAAGGCGTCGAGTTTGCTCATGTTGCGCTCCTGACAGACTCCGCTCACCTCATAGCCCCGATCCAGGGCGTGTTCTATCATGCATCTGCCAAGCTTTCCAGATGCGCCGATAATGCAGATTTCATTTGATCTCCTTATTTGATTGATCCAGTTGCGCAAACTCACAATTTTTTTACGCTGTTTTGCCATGATCGCTGCGAAGCAATACTATCCCCAGCCAAACGAACCAGACGATTTGACCCAAGCCAAAGACGCCGGTCAAAGCGTTCAACACTGGGATGATCGTGATGATGCCCACTGCGCCGACCAGCATGCCGAGGACATTCAGTCCCTTGGGAAGCCCACCCGTCCGCAGCGCGGCAAGACCGACCAACAGCGTCCAAGGTCCGCCGAGGATTTCGCCATTGGCGTTGCCCAGCCCGTTGGTGATGGCTTCAATCGCCTGAAAGGTCAACACAGCCTGGCTCGGGTCTTTGGCGTAGAGCGCGACGACAGTGGAGAGTCCCGCGTTTGCCGCCATGCCGCTGGCAATCAGCGAACCAGCCCAAATGATCCCGATCGCGGCAGCCATCTGCATGAGCGCAGGCGCGCCGGATTTCATGCGGTCGTACAACGCCAGCGACAGGACGATCAGCGCAAAGCCAAAGAATACGTACATGAGCAGATTGGTCGAAAAGATGACCGTCTGTTTTTCGACGTTCATGGCGAGCTTTTGCGCCGGGTCGGTGATGTTGAGATAGTCCAATACGACGATGAAAATGACGATTCCGACCAGGTGGCTGATCGCCATATACAGCGCGGCGATACCGCCAGATTTTTGCAGGGTTTTCATTTGTATCTCCTTTTTTTCTTTCGTCTCCATCATTGCGAGCCGCTCGCTCCTCGTAATGACAGCTGGGCAGATTAGGCTTCGACGTTACGCCACATCCATGCAAACCAGACGATCAGCAAGAGACAGAGAGTCTCGACCGAGGCAATGAAAATGTAGTGGGGATAGGATGCCATGCCGCCCCAGATATAGGCTATGATGACGACGCCCACAACGATATTGACCCAACGATTGATTCCGTACTTCAACACGCGGGACAGGATGATCATGGCAATGGCGAGTTGCCCCATGATCGCGCCGCCCAACATCAATTGGGGGATGGATGCGCCCGTGCTGGCGGAGGTTCTTGCCACTTCTTCCGCCGCGCCGGGGATGAACAGAGAAAGGATGTCCGCTTTCAGCATGTTGATCATGACTACGATCCACAGGGTGGAAAGCAAGACTTTCGTGTCTATCTTTTTGGCAGGGGTTGCGGTTGTATTCATTCTTTTTTCCTTATAGGGTTGATTTGCAGACTCCAATGGAGGAACCCGATTGACTGAAAGCAAGGACAGACCGAGGTCACGCACTTTTTTGAGTAATCCGTGTAAGGCGGCTTGATCTGCCACAGGTCCAGAAAGAAGCGTGTTGCCGTCCTCGTCGAGCGTGATGGTCAAGCCTTCGAACCAGTCCATCCATTGCGGGGACAGGTGGCCTGCGATTCGAATTTCGTAGAGAGGAAGAAGCGTGTCCATGTTCAACGCCAATATACCGACAGGGAGGTACTGTCGGGTAGCAACTTAAGTATTGATTGAAGTATTGTTTTTGGGATTAGAGCAAGCCCAACTCGCGGGCGCGGGCAACCGCCTCGGTGCGGTTCTCGACTTGCAGTTTGTTGAAGATGCGCAGGTTGTGCCCCTTGACCGTGCTGAGCGCCAGATACAGCCGCTGACCGATCTCTGTGTTGGAATGTCCCGCGGCAATGAGACGCAGGATTTCGATTTCACGGTTGGTGAGAGGCTCAACGATTTCAGATTTACGATTTTGGATTTTAGATTGAAAAATGATTTCCGCTGATTGCGGGAAAAAATTCAAAATGCGGTCAACATACCGAAGCAAGGGATGAGCGGGGGACTTCGCCCTCAGATCAGAAAGCAGCGAACGCATCGCTTCACCCTCATTCACGAAAATGCGGATGTAGCCCTCAGGCTCAGCCAGTATCAGTGCGCGTTCCAGTGCGGAAAGGGCTTGGGGATGATTGCCCTGTGCCTGATGAACAAGCGCTTGCGTCAACAGGATTTCGATTACGCTCCCCATCCGCTTTTGCGATTCAGCCAAAGCCAGCAGGCGTTCGAGCATTTCATGGACCCCAGCAAAGGAACCTTCGGCTAGACATACCCGCGCCAACGTGAGATGTTCGTACTCGCCCAGATAACTCGCTTCATCCTTGACCGAGAGGCTGCGTTCCCGCGCCCAAGCCTGAGCCTTGTCCAAGCGGCCTTGTCTGAGATGGATGCGCGCCTTGTGAGCCGCGATCGGATGAAAGATGGGGATCGGGTTTTTGACGTAGCCTCTCTGGGCGTCGTCCAAAGATTGGAGGGCAGAATCAAATTCCCCGTCCGATTCTTTGAGGCGGGCCTGCGCGAGATTCCAACGATGAGTCCAATCCACCAGAGTTGTGCGCTGACCCAAGTCCGCGGCAATTTCCAGAGACTGGGCGGACGCGGCGTTATCGCCCCGTTCATGCGCAAGCATTGCCAATTCCAAGTGATGATGCGCGGTAATGGTTTCAGACTCCCGTCCATGCGCGGCGGCTTGTTGGATGGCGTGCCGGAGGGACTTTTCGGCATCATTCAGGCGACCCAATATCACCTGCATATCCGCCACGGCAAAGGCGCTGGCAATTGCAAACTCCTGTTTGCCCAATCTTTGCATGTCTTCGATCCAGGCATGAATGGCGCGGAGGGATGATTCCAGATTGCCGGTTACCCAATGGGTAAACCCCAGTGTGATGGCGGCTTCGGCGCGATGGAAAACATCGTCCTCGGGCATGAGCGGAATGGACAGTTCGGCGTATTTAATTGTTTCCGCCAGGTTGCCTTGTATCTGGGCATTATTGGACCGAATCAGGGCAATGATCGCCAGCAGGGATTTTGACTCATCGCGCTCCAGCGCGTCAGCCAATGCGCGCTCGGCGTTTTGCAGGTAGGTTTCGCTCGACTCCACTTCTCCAGCATCTGAATAAGCCCGCCCAAGCGAGACACATAATCTGGGACGGGAGCAAACTACCGCATTAGGCAGTTTCTTCACCCAGCCAATCCAAGCGGCGGTCTGGAAATTGCGTTCCATGCCCTGCCAAGCCGCTTCGGCCAGATTTGCCGACCGCTCAAAATCGCCAGCCGCGAGGGCATGGTGGAAGGCTTGCGCCAGGTCGGCGTTCGCCTCATACCACACGCTGGCGCGCAGATGATATTCGGGAAGTTCACGCGGTTGGCCGAGTCGCTGACGCAGCAAATCGCCGAACAAGTGGTGATAGCGATACCAACGCCGTTCATTATCCAATGGGACAATGAACAGGTTCGCGCGTTCGAGCTGTTCCAGAATCTCCTGCCCCGATGTGGAAGGGTCGAGCAGGACGGCGTCACATAGCGGACCGCACATACGGTCAAGAATCGAAGTGCGCAACAGGAAGGTTTGAATCTCTTCTGATTGCTGTCCCAAAACCTCTTCGATCAGATAATCAAGCACAAAACGATGACTGCCCGTAAAGGACTTGACAAAACTGGCGGCGTCTTGATGTCCCTGCATCGAAAGCGCCGCCAATTGCAGACCGGCGATCCAGCCTTCGGTGCGGGACTCCAGCGCGGCAATATCTCCATTGGATAGATTCAGTCCCATCACGCGGTTGAGGAACTCGGTCGCTTCGGCGGCGGTGAACTGCAAATCGGCGGCGCGCAGTTCGGTCAGTTGACCGCGAGCGCGCAGGCGAGCCAGTGGCAGGGACGGGTCTTCGCGCGCGGTGATGACCAGGTGCATCTGCGGCGGCAGGCGCTCGACCAGAAAGGCGAGGGCTTCGTCCACGGATTTGGAATCAACCACGTGGTAGTCGTCAAGGATGAGGAGAAATGGATCGGGAATGGAAGAAATTTCATTGAGTAGAGCCGTCAAAGCAATTTCGACTTGCGGCTGCTGGCGAGATTGGAGCGTTTGCAATATCCCCTCGCCAAGTCCCGCCTTGATGGTCTGCAACGCTGCGATCAGGTACGCGATGAAGCGGACTGGGTCTTTGTCCCCTTCGTCCAAGGATAGCCACGCAACCCTCACCCCTTCTTCTCTCCCTGCGGGAGAGGGGTTAGAGGTGAGGGCAGCAATCCATTCGCTGATCAATGTAGTTTTGCCAAATCCAGCCGAAGCGGAGATGAGCGTCAGTCTGCGACCCATCGCCAGCCCCTCGTTCATCCGCTCGATCAGGCGCGGGCGGAGGACGATTTTAGACCGCGGCGCTGGGATATACAGCTTTGTGGCGAGGATTTGCGCAGGCACAACGCAATTATAAGCATGTCCGCAAAACTTGGTGGACGCAGTTCTTTTGATAATGTGCATGCAAAGGTTGTCAGCGGCTGCGCTCCAGCCGCCGTTCGCCGGTGGGTGCAGGTGAGACGCAGTACCTATTCTGGGCGTAAATAATCCCCGGCGGCGTTTTGCGAGGGGATCCTACGCCGGGGAAAGCGCCATTATGCCCAGAATGGGTACGAAGTGGTACGGCGCAGGGAGCAAACTGTCTGACATGTTTTGCGTACAGACCGACCATTTTGGGAAACATTCAAATTCTGTAGAATCAAGCCGCAAGAATATGCGCGTAAAAAAACCGTTTCTGCATGGCTAAAAACGGGCTGCTGTTGCTGCATAGTCGTTTCATATAGGACAAAACTCCAAAAACAAGAATAGAGTTCCCTATATTGGAAAATACTCGTTTACGGGTATCCACCGCAGATTTCACAGACGATCATGTCCCATTCTCCTGCTACCAAAATTATCCGCGCGATCTGCCTTTCTGTCATCGTCAATCCGACTTAAATGGACATCCAACTTTCGTCGGATGCCAAATCTGGGAATGGAAAGCGGGAACATGGATTCCTCCCTTCATGGACTTATTATGCCTTCGCCAACTTCATGACCGGGTGTGTCTTTCGCTCCATCCACAACTTGCGGAAGGAAACGATGTGCCCGGCAACCGCGAGCTGCACCAAAAAGGTCGGCAGCCAGATGTATGGCGCTTGCGTGACCCAGATATTGCTCTCTGCAAATACCTGAAAGGGGACGGGCAGGGAAAGGATGCTGACGATGGTGATGTTTAGCACCAAGCCCAAACCAATGAGGTTCAAGACGGTGTAGGCAGGTCTGGAGAGTGGTTTGTTCCTGAAAAAGACCAGCACACCCAATGCCAGCAAACCCGTGAGCACGTCCCAGTTGCGCCCTTCGAGCGTGACCTGAATGGGAGCCAAGCCCTGCTTGTGGAAGAGCATCAGCAGAATCTCGATCACCAGACGATAGACCTGAAAGCCGAACAAAGCATACAGGGAAAACCCTTTTGCGATTCGTTTGCCAACAGGTGAAAACGCGCTGAGGAATATTGTGAGCAGACCCATGACAAGCATGATGATGACCGGTGAGGGCTTGGCGTTGAAGTTGGAGGTAATACCCAGTTTTGCCAGCATGAACGGGATGCCCAGCCAGAGCATAAGACCGATGCTTGTGTAGGTCGTCCACTGTTTGGAGGTGGATAAAGGCTCATCCTCCACGCGCCCGGCCTGATGGACGGCAAGAAGCGTAAGTCCCGCCATGGTAAAGACCAGTCCGACGAAGAGAACAAGATTGAAGATGGGTAAGGTTAACATGTCAAATCTCCTTGAAATATGTGTTTGTTATTGCATTTCCTTTGAGAGGAAGTCCCGAATCACGCGCCCGCATTCCTGCGGTTTATCCAGAAAAGGCAAGTGACCCGCGCGCATTTCATGCAGGTCTGCATTGGGCATGAGGTGTTTTACGCGCCGCGCCACTTCGAGGCCGCCGAAGGGGTCGTTGTCGCCCCATACGAATTGCACGGGTTGTTGAACGCGCTGCAACTCATCTGCCCGCATTTGGTAGTTGGGCTTTGCTCCCGTGACGGTTGCGACGGCTGAGATTAGAGTTGTCCAGGTCTCGAGGTAGGTCGGCAGGTTGAAGAAGTGATACGCAACATCCGCCGCCGCTTTTGGCATCGCGGCGATATCCTCCGCGCGACTGCCCTGGATGCTGAGACCATGCAAAGCGTTCTCGATTTCCCTGGGCTGCATGTTCGGCGCGATCAAACGGTTGACGCCGGGGACGCTCAGCAAACGCATGAAGAACGGCGCGCTGGTATCCAGAATGAGCGCGGGGCAGCCCATCTGCGCCAAACGAGAGACCCGCTCGGGAACATCGAGCGCCAGCCAGAGACCCCACAAACCGCCCATCGAATTGCACACAACGGGTACGCGCTGCAAGTCGAACGCATCCATCACGGATTGCAGAGTCTTGACCGCGAACTGCCGCACATCCACCTGCCGATGGTCAATGCCGTCGCTCAACCCGCCGCCGGGACGATTCACGATGACCATGCGCCAGCCCTTGAGTTCTGCCGCCAGCGCGGCGTAGAAGACGGCGTCGCCTGAGCCGCCAGGAATCATCAATAACGGACGCCCCTCACCAACTTCCAAAACGCGGACGCGCAGGTTCGGATTTTGCAGTTCTACGAAATGGACTTTGTAATCCAGTCCATAATGTGCGAAGTAACGTTGCTCGGCATCCAGGGCAGCCTGGCTTCTCGGGTCGTTGTGGTCAATGCGGGTGATGGTTGGAATTTGCTTCATGGGTAAATCTCCTTTTATAAATTCGTTTGCTCATGTCGGCGGAACATCCGATGTCCGCCGAAGAGGAAGAGCGAGGCGACGATCAGGTTGACGATCCAAATGGCGAGCGGAACTCCAATCAGTGCAGGTTCGTTTGAGCCGGATTCCGTGCCAAGGAGCCACACATCCAGGGCTGTGATTGACCCAAGAATGACGAACGGCAAAATCCACGACACGGCAAACACAGGCACGCGCCAGCGATTGGCGATGGAACGATAGGCAACCACGAGCGGCGGCAATGCTAGAAGGAACAGAATCCCTGCAATAACAAATGAATTAGGCTGCTGAAGATTCGTACGCGCCACCAGCCATTCGTCTCCGCTGCCCATAAGAGGGAGTGGAAAACGCAGATGGGCGTAGCTCGCAAAGATCAGGGTGTATGCAAAAAGCATGTGTTTGCGTTTTGTCAGCCAATAGGCTCCCAGCCAGGCGATTGCAAAAGACAGCAATGGACCCGCGAGTGTGACAACCGCATCCAGCCGACACTCAGGTTTGGGGATATACGTTGTAAACGTCATCGTCCCCAAACCGCCGCACAACAATCCGCCCACCAGATGGTGAAAGATTTCATGCGCCTGATAGGAAAGAAATGTCAACAGAAGGAATAGAGTTGCGTATCGCAGGGTAATGGGCACGTTCACTCTGCCTTCCGCTTCCGCCGATTTGAAATTCATTTTCAGCGCCTTTCTTCTGGCATGAGTCCGCCGTCTATCGGGATACTCGCGCCAGAACTTTGTCAAAGGATGTCCTAATGTTTCTCCATCCAGTCCAGGAGCGTTTGTGACGCCAATCCCAGATTGCCGATCTGACAGTGCTGGTCGGCGTGTTCCGCCTTGGTGAAGATGCGGACCGTCACCGACTTCGCGTTGACCAATGCCTGGTGTTGTTTCTTGATCAACATTGGCGGCTGAAAGGCATCATGTTCGCCGCCCGCCAGCAACACATCCTGGTTTACAAGTTCGGAATGAAGGTGTTCCTTGTTCATGCCCATCATCCACTCTACGGCTTCGATGGGTTCGCTCTTTTTTGCAAGGAACAAAGCCTGTTTGATGGTGTGCCTGAGTTTGCCGTTCGACATCTTCATCTTGACCATCCAGTTCATCAGCCCGCGCATCTTCAATAACTGGTTGACCAGTCCGCGATTGAAACCGCCCGCCATCTCCATCCAGTCATAAACAGGCGGAAGAGCGATGACGCGGCTGATCCGCTTTTCATAGGCTGCGGCACGGAGGCTCCAATATCCGCCCATCGAAACGCCCAGCAGCGTTACATTGTCCAGTTTGAAATGATCGAGAATGGTGGCGACTGGTTTTTCCCAGTCATGGTCAAAAGGCAGGTTGTAGGTGCGCAGCGCCCCGCCCTGACCGGGTCCATCAAACGCAATGACCTCATAACCCGCGTCGGCGAAATACGACCACATGCCGTAAAAATCTTCGATGAACGAGTCGAAACCGCCAAAGGCAACCAGGGTTCCCTTCGTTGGATTTCCCCTGGGCGCCAGCCTCATTGCGGGCAAAAAACTTCCCGCATAAGGAACTTTATGGCGTTCAATGCCCGCATCTGCGAAACCACGGTAGAAAAGTTCCTGAAATTTGTCGTACAACGGCATCTTCTGCGCGTCGTCGGGATCCACCAAAAATTCTGCGGCGCGATAATAAAATGCGGCGTTCATGATGCGGTTTTCGGCAAGGGCTTCATCGCCCGCCTCCATAAATCCGCGGACATAATCCTCGAAGGTCTTGATCTGCCTGCCGACTTTTTCGATATCTTCCTTGCGGGTGAATCCGAGCGAGTGCCAGCGGTTCAACTGATAGTTGATGAAAGCGTCCTTGTGAAATTTGAAATATCCAACGGGTAAATTCATTTTGCATCTCCTTTTTTGATTTCATCTGACATGAATATGTCATAGCGTTTGTATAGATCGAGCAATGTGTGCGGCTTGAGTAATAATGCTGGTTCACGTTGCGACAACGCGACCAATTCCTTGAACGCCGACTCCAAACCGCCGGGGATGATGGTCTCCAGCAAACGGGCGGGCTGGTCATGGTCATTGCTGAAGGTGTGCAGTGTATGCGTCGGCACACAGACGAACGCGCCAGGCTCTGCGGTAAAGAATCGACTGCCAAGCTGAAACGTCACCTTGCCTTCCAGCACATAAAATCCCTGATGCGTGATTTTGTGCCAATGGAGCGGCGCGCCTGCGAAGCACGGCGGCAGGGTATGTTCGAGCAGCGCCCACGCGCCATCGGTCTCGTCGCCGCTCACTTTGAAAGCCAGGGTTGTGCCCATAAAAGTGAGGGTCGGTCCGCCGCCGGGAGCCAGCGTGATGGAAGGTTGTTTGGAAGTCTTGTTCATGATGTCCGCATTATGCGATTTTCAGGATTGAAATGGGTGTCCGAAAGCGCCACAAAAACCGCCACAAGCGATGACAAAGCGCCCGACTGGGTATAAAATCCGCCACATGTTCTCCGAATATTCCTTTGGCGAATGGATACGCCGCCGCCGCAAAGCGCTCGATCTGACGCAGGAGCAGCTGGCAAATCTGGTCGGCTGTTCACACTCCGCCGTCCGCAAATTCGAGAGCGACGAGCGCCGCCCCTCGATTCAGGTCGCTGAATTGCTCGCCCAGCATTTGAACATTGACGAGTCTCAGCGGACTCGTTTTTTGCAGGTTGCCCGTGGCGTTATGTCGGTGGATAAAATGCCCGCCTCCTCCTCCGACGTTGAGCCCGCTCCAACACCCCAAACTTTCATCGCCCCGACGAATCTTCCCGCCGCTGCCACTCCCTTCATCGGTCGTGAACAGGATATTGCGACCCTTGCCAAACTGATTCGAGATCCGCATTGCCGCCTCATCACCCTTTTGGGGCAGGGCGGCATCGGCAAGACGCGCCTGTCCGTGCATGTGGCAGCCCAATGCCTGGATGAGTTCGAGGGACGGGTGTACTTCTTTCATCTGGCGCCGCTCACCACCCCCGACGCCATTTTGCCAACCCTTGCCTCCTTCTTTGGTCTGACCGCGCCGAACACGGACTTGAAATCGCGCCTGATTGGGTATTTGCGCGGGAAACATGTCCTGCTGGCGCTGGATAACTTTGAACATCTTATCCAGGGCGCGGATTTGCTTGGCGAGTTGTTGACTCAAGCGCCGCAGTTGAAGTTGCTCGTCACCTCGCGTGAACGCCTCAACCTGCAAGGCGAATGGACGCTCGAACTCTCAGAAAGTGTCTGAAAACTCATATCTGGGCTAATCTGCGTACCATCAGTCTGATCATAGCAGCATAAATGAAAGACTCGCTGGTTTCTGGTAATCGTTCA
>QMIW01000140.1 GCA_024434165.1 Chloroflexota bacterium
CCATCAGCGCCAGCCCCAGCGTTTGGGACAGCGCAAACAGGGGGCCGGTAAATTCCAGCGCGGTAATACCCAGGTCTTTATCCCCAACGGCGTGCAGCCAGGCCACGACGCCCCAGCCTGCCAGCCCGGAAGTAACGATGTGAAGCAGGCTTGTCCCGGCGCGGGCGGCGACCACCACCGCCCAGCCGGTTGAACCGTCTGCGCTGGCATTCAGGCTTTCGAGCAGACCGAACGCCGCACCGCTTGCCATGCCCAGCACAAAGCCCTGCGCGGGCGAATCAATTTGTTTTGCGAACAGCCAGACCGCCAGCGGCTTGAAGAACTCTTCGATGAGCGGCACGAGGATGGCAAGGTATCCGAACCCGGCAATAAGGATAACGGGATTGGCAATGTACGGGGCGGCAAGTTGGAGAATCGCTTCTGGGTCTGTTACTTCCGTGATAATGCCGGCAAGGTCTGTGAGTTCGGCAAACAGCAGGGGGTCGGTGACTGCCAGGTAAACCGATACGGCGAAGACGCCGAAAAGCAGGAAGACAATCTCCAGCAAAATCATGATGAAAGGCGCTGCCGTCATGCCCAGCCCGAAGATGGCGAAGAACCGCCAGCGCGCCCCGGTTTCGAGTCCGTTCGAGCCGGCGCCGAAGTACAACCAGATGGGCGGGACGACGACGAGTAAAGTCAGAAGCGGCAGGAAGACCCAGCTGAGCCATTCGAGTTCCGCAAGGCTCACCATGCCCCCGATCAACGCGCTCGCCACAGGGACGGCAATCGCCGCTGCTGCGCGGCTCCAGGTGAATGGAATCTTGAGCGGCGCATCCGCCTGCTCGATGCCTCTGGTCTTTTGCAGCACGAACCACGCGCACACGATCAGGAGCAGGGCGTGAAACCCGAAGGCAAACGCGCCGATCATTTCGGCGGCTGGCGCGCCGGTGCCTGCGATCAGATGTACGATGGAACTCACGCTCGCAAAAACGAACGCCGCCAGGAAGATCAGCAGCCCGAAGCCGAAGACGACCAGCGTGAGCAGCGACGCCCAATGAATCCTCCGGGTCTGCGTCATTTTTCTTCCACCGTCACGCGGATGATTTTATCCCCTGCGTCCAGGTTCAAGCCCTGCGCCGGGTCGCGCGGCGTCAATTGCTCGGCAGCCTCCAAGCCGCGTATGACCTGCCCAAAGATCGTGTATGCGCCGTTCAGGTGTGCGGCTGGCGCAAACGTGATAAAGAATTGGCTTCCGTTCGTATCGGGTCCCGAATTTGCCATGCCCACCACGCCCGGCTTGTTGAACAGCAGGTCGCTGATCTCGTTCTTGAAGAAATAACCGGGGTTGCCCCTGCCTGTGCCGCTGGGGTCGCCTGCCTGCGCCGCAAAACCGGGAATCACGCGGTGGAAGGTTACGCCGTCGTACCAGCCCTGCCGCGCAAGGAACACGAACGAGTTCACCGCCAGCGGGGCTTTATCGGGATACAACTCGATCACGATGTTCCCTTTTTCGGTTTCGAGTGTGGCGATGTACTGCCTGTTTGCGTCAATGATGAACGGCGGGCACTCGGTGAACTGTTTTTGCCCGAGCGCGATCACGCCGATGGTATCGTGGATGTTTTGATAATCGAGCAGGAAGAACTGCTCGCCGTTGAGCAGGATGAGCGGCACGGCGGCGATGTTCAATTGCTTTGCCGCTTCGTGCATGGACTTGAGCCTGGCTGCTGTTTCTTCGGCTTGAATCGCCGCCGAGAGTTGGTCTGCGTTGATGCCGAAGGCGGGCGCTTCTCTCAGCACCCAGGCGTTGAACTGGCTGGGGGTGAGACCCGTCCATTCGCCGTGTTTGGTGAAGAGCAAATCGTACATCTCCCAGAATTTGCCCTGCTCGTCCGCCGCCAGCGCCGCCAGCACAGACGCCTCCGATTTATCGAGCACGCCGATCAGCGGCAGCGGGCGGAATACGATCCGCAGATCGTCGCGGTTCTTCATCAACTCCGCCGCGATGGACGCCATCGCCTTGCAGCCCTGCGATTGAAAATCGCAATACTCGATCAATGTCACCGGGGCATCGGCGGGACCGAAGGAGAAATCGGCGGCGCTGGCGGGTGGGAAGAGCGAAGGCGCGCTCGCAGTGGAGGCCGGCGCGGCGGTGATGCGCGAGCACGTGTATTCGGGCGTGGGCGTGTTTGGAATCACGGGGTTTTCCACGATGGGCGGGGTTGCGGTTGGGGGCGTTTCCGTCTCTGCGGTGCACGCGCCAGCCGCAAGCGCGGCGAGGATGATAAAGGACAAGGTAATTAGGATACGTTTCATTGCTGGTTGACCGCTTCCTGCAACTGCTGGAAACTCGACATCCACGAGATGCGTTTGACGAACTCTGCCAGCGATTTGCTTTGCTCGCGCAGGGCGCGCACGGCGGGTCCCACCGGGTCTTCGCCCGCCGCGCCGCCGGGCACATCGGCGTACGCGCCGTAGAAGGCGAAGTATGCCTGGTTGATCTTGCGCAGGAGATACCCGTTCTTCAAAAAGACCTGTCTGCGTTCCTCCATGTAGGCTTCGGCTTCTTCGATTTTGCCTTCCGCCAGCAGTGCATCCACGCTGATGCGGGTCTCGTGCATCTGCGCGCGGAAGTCGAAGGGCAGGGAGACCAACTCCAGGTCCGGGAATGAGGCGGCGGGCTTGAGTTCGGGATAGAATTTTTCGATCACCAGCGCCCCAATTTCATCCCCGGCAATGGAGGCGGTTGTCTCGTTCATGGTGCGGAGTTCGGGCGTGTGATCGTAGAGCAGCCCCAGCGGGCGCAGGGTGAGGTAGTTGTGAATCCATTCGTGCGCGATGGTGTTGAGCATCCAATTCAAGTCTGTGGTGCGCATGACCATGGTGGGGTAAACACCCACGCCGCCCACTGGGACGACGAGCGAGGAGACGTTCAGCCCGGCATCCACGCGCGCTTCGAGTGCAACTTGTTCGTCCACAGTGATGTTGGTGTAGACCGAGATGTTGGCGGTTTGTTCGATGCGGTCGCGCGGCGAGACGATGAGCGCCATGGGCAGCGGCGTGGAATGAAACCAGACGCTTGGCACGGGCTGACCGGCGGTGGTGAGACCGATCTCCACCAGCACCTGGCTGACCTGCTCCTGAAGGATTGCCTCGGCAAGTGGGGCGAGGTCGCTCCTTCGTTTATAGAGTTCATCGAGTTCTCCGCGCAGGGATTCGGAGGCCGCTTGCTTGTCTTCGACGGCGGGGTCGGCGTAGATTTGGGCGAGCAGGTTTTCCTTTTCGAAGATGAAATGCGTGACGCGCAGATATTCCGCAACGATCTCCTTTTGCGTTTCGCGTTCCACGGTATGGGGCAGGTGAATCGAGGCGGCGCGCGTTTTGACGAGGGCGGCGTCCGCCATCCATTCGATGTAATCGAATTCGAGATCGCGCGTGTAGGCGCGCACTTTTTCGATGGGGTTGGTCAGTGAGGGGTTGCTGTAGCCTGCAACGGCGGCAAGGAGGATGAGTAAACCGGTGATCTCAAGCCCGCGAATGATTTTGAGCAATAACATGGCAGGGATTATACCCAGTGTGGGCATTCCCTGACAAAAACGCGCGGCGAGACATTCGCCTCGCCGCGCCAACACCCTGCCCTCAACAGGTTATTTCAGTGATGGGTCAAAATAAATGATGTCGTGGGGCGGATACTATCTCGACCCACGACCGTTATTTCCTGTTTCTCAAATACTCGTCAATGGCAAGACCGGCTTTCCTGCCGCCGACCATTGCGGTGACAACCAGGTCGGGACCCGTGACGCAATCTCCGCCGGAGAAGACGCCCTCGCGCGATGTTGCGCCGGTGGCTTTGTCCTTCACGGTGATCAGACCCCAATCGTGCGTTTCGAGCTCCGGCGTGGTCTTGCCGATGATTGGGTCGGGCCAGTAACCGAGCGCGAGGATGATGGTATCCACAGCGATGCTGAAATTCGAGCCTTCCACCGGGACGGGCTTGCGGCGTCCTTTGGCGTCCGGTTCGCCCAGCTTCATTTCGATACATTCCACCGCGGCGAGGTTGCCATCTGCACCGGGAATGAACTTGACGGGTTGGGTGAGGAAGCGGTACTTCGCGCCCTCGTCCTTTG